>DATMSL010000021.1:0-12917 GCA_035565435.1 Dyadobacter sp.
GAATGATAGTACAAGAATTTACTGGACTAGGAATATAATTTTGCCAGAAACAGAAAATGTGAAACAATATTGGTCATAGTTTCAGATTCTTTGAAAGAATGATGGCGAAGGCCTTTTGTTGGCAAATATAGTCCGGTCCGGAAATGATCAAGCTAAAATACTTCTTGCTAAATCTCTGCTTCTCTTGCACCGCCATTGCCTCCGCTGGTGGGCAAATGCCGAAGACGGATAAAACTGCCGAAAACGCCCTCACCTATGAGGTGGTGCGCACGCGGGGGAAAGTAAAAATCGACGCGGACTGGAACAAGCCTGCCTGGAAAAAGACAAAATCCATAGTCATCGAAAAGTACATGGGTGCCATTCCGAAATTCAAGCCCGGAGTGGAAGCCAAAATGATGTACGACGATGAAAATGTGTACGCCATTTTTCGGGTGAAGGACCGCTATGTGCGTAGTGTGGTGCAAGAATACAACGGAAATGTTTCCGGCGACGCCTGTGTAGAACTTTTCTTCTCGCCCGACCAGGCATTACCTGAAAAGTACTTCAACCTGGAAGTGAATGCGGGCGGCACGCCATTACTCTTTTACGTTACCAAACCCTGGACCGGATTCCAAAAGCTGGAAGCGGAAGATATCCGTCAGATAGAGATCGCTCATTCGCTTCCGGCCAAAATCGACCCCGAAATTTCCGAACCGGTCACCTGGACGATCGAATACCGCATCCCGCTGGCGATGCTGCGAAAATTCTCGAATGTGACCTATCCCGCACCGGGCGTCAGGTGGAGGGCCAATTTTTACAAAACCGCCAGCCAGAGCTCCAATCCGCATTGGATCACCTGGTCATATGTAGACAACCCCAAGCCGAACTTTCATTTGCCCCAGTTTTTCGGGACCCTCATTTTTAAGTAATGCGAACGATGAAAGCGACTATGACCGCCGGTACGATTATGAAACTTCTACTCTTAATCCTTTTGACCTTGGAAACGGTTACTAATACCCGTGCACAGCCTGCCGGCAGCTTGTACAAATCGGTCCCGTTTACATCCCTTCATAGCTTTACCTCGGGAGCCGAGGGCCCAGCCGTAGATAGGAATGGTACGCTCTATGCCGTCAATTTTGAAAAGCAGGGCACGATCGGGCAGGTCACTCCGGAGGGGAAGGGCAGCATTTTCATAGAGCTGCGGGGCGGCAGTGTCGGCAATGGTATTCGCTTTCACAGCGACGGGCGCATGTTCATCGCAGATTACAAAAACCACAATATCCTCCAAGTGGAGATGGCGACCCGCAGGGTGAGCGTCTTTGCGCACGAGCCCAAAATGAACCAGCCCAATGATATCGCAATCGACGACCAAAACCGGCTCTACGCAAGCGACCCTAACTGGGCAAACGGCACCGGCAACATCTGGTGCATTCATGCCGACGGCAAGGTAACGCTTCTGGAGGCCAACACCGGCACGACCAACGGCATTGAGGTGAGTCCCGATAACAGGATATTGTATGTGAATGAAAGCGTTCAGCGGAAGGTATGGGCCTATGATCTGGCCGACGGCCGCATCAGCAACAAGCGGCTGCTGATCGAATTTGAAGACTTTGGGATGGACGGAATGCGGTGTGATGCACGGGGGAACCTTTATATCACCCGGCACGGGAAAGGGACCGTCGCCAAAGTATCACCAGATGGAAAAGTACTGCTTGAAGTGCCGGTCGGCGGGAAGCAGCCGAGCAACCTTGCATTCGGCGGCGAAGACGGTCGCACCGTGTATGTGACCTTGCAAGACACGGGGAATGTGGAAAAATTTCAGGTGGAAGATCCGGGCCGTGAATGGAAAATGCTGAAAAAATGAGTAAAAATCTATTTTACAAAGCCGCTCTTGCCATTTCGTTGATCTGTATGTTGATCACCGCATGGATGACCTTCAAAGGTAGTATAGCTTCTGCCGGGCCCTTTTTTGTCACTTTTCTGATAGCCTTGTCCATCAGTTTCAGGGGCATCCCGCTTCTGAGGGGCCTGGCTTTTACCGTATTCATTCTCGGTGTTTCCACCACCGCGCTTTACTACCCGGCATTGTTTACCCGTATTAACGGTTTCGAGCTCGCCGTGCTGATTACCCCGCTGGTACAGCTCATCATGTTCGGAACCGGCTCTTCCATGGGCCTCAAAGACTTTATTGAACTTTCGAAATCGCCGAAATCGGTGATTATCGGCGTGCTCGCCCAGTATATCATTATGCCTTCACTAGGCTTTTTACTTGCCAGGGTTACCGATTTCCCCACAGGGATTTCGGCGGGTATCGTCTTGCTGGGGTGCGCGCCTACGTCGGTGACCGCGAGCCTGTTTGCCTACCTTGCCAAGGCCAACGTTGCACTGGCGATCACCGTCACCTCGCTTACCACCCTGCTGGCGCCATTGCTGATTCCCCTGCTGATGAAGCTTTTCGCCGACGGTTTCATTGAAATCGACGTGTTTGGCATGATGTGGGGAATGATCAAAATGGTGCTTTTACCTATCGGCGCCGGACTATTGTTCAACAAGCTGCTCAGCGGGCGCGCCAAATGGCTCGATGCCGGAATGCCTTATGTATCCATGTTCGGCGTGGCGCTGATTGTGGCGATTATCATGGCTGCCGGACGCGACAGTGTGCTCAATATCGGATTCACGCTGCTGCTGGTCGTGCTCGCGCACAATCTGCTGGGCTATCTGTTCGGCTACCTGGCCGCGAGGTTGTGCCGCCTTAACGAACGGGATGCCCGTACTATCGCTATTGCCACGGGCATGCAGAATGCGGGACTTGTTTCGGGAATTGCGAAGGTGATGGGCAAAATCGGCACCGTGGGACTCGCATCGGCGATCTGCGGGCCGCTCATGGGGCTGACCGCCTCGGTGCTCGCCTCGTACTGGAGCGGGCACGCATCCAAAGAAATGGCCGAAAAGGAGCAGGTTATCTGATTTTTAGTGAAGCTTCTGTCGAAGCCATATTAACCGTTTTTGTCATGCCAAAAAGAATAGCCCTGCTGGGAATTTACCACGAATCGAACACCTTCGCCGGGGATCCGACGACGCTGACTGACTTTCAAAAAGGACATTCCCTGCTCGGACCGGATATCCGCAATGAGTACGAGCACGCGCATCACGAAGTAGGAGGCATGATCGAAGTGATTGACCGAGCCGGTATGGAGCTGGTACCCGTGGTGTTTTCGGAAGCCACGCCGGGAGGGACTGTTTCCAGCGAGACTTACGCATTGCTGCAAGCGCAAATGCTTAGTTTGCTGGAAAATGTGTTGCCGGTTGACGGCGTGCTGGTGGTACCGCACGGTGCCGGTGTCAGCGACGAGTTTCCGGACATGGATGGTCACTGGATCAGCGCTGTAAGGAACCGGGTGGGGCCGGATATCCCGATTGTGGGTTCACTCGATCTGCATGCCAATGTAAGCCAGTTGATGGCAGCTTCTGCAAATGCTTTTGTATCCTATAAGAAGAACCCGCACATAGATCAGCGGCAGACCGGCAGAGCGGCTGCCGAAATCCTGGTCGGTATGCTGGAAGGGAAAACGAGGCCCCGGCAAGCTCTTGTACAGGTACCGCTTGCGATCAGCATTGAGCAGCAGTTTACCAGCAACGAACCTTGTAAAAGCCTCTATGCCTTCGCCGACGAACTTTCTCAAACGGAAGGTATTTTGTCGGTTAGCATTCTCCTCGGATTTCCGTACGCCGATGTCGCGGAAATGGGCACTTCGCTGATTGTGGTCTCCGACAACGACCCCGAACTGGCTTTGCGTACGGGAAAGCAGCTGGAAGCCTATATACTTGCCAATCGGGCGCTTTTTGTAGGGATTAAAAACGATATCCCATCGACCATCGGCATGGTTGCCGAAAGGGAGAAGCCCGTTCTGCTGCTTGATATGGGCGATAATATCGGTGGAGGTAGTCCAGGCAACAATGTATGCCTGCTCGAAGGCCTCGAAGCGGATGGCACACTTCGGTACTTCGTGTGTATCCATGACCCTGCTGCCGTGCAGGTCGCGTCGGGTTACGGGCCCGGTGATACTTTCAATTTATCAATCAAAGGGACAGCTTCTGACGGGCTGAAAGATCTGGAATTTGCGGTTACCCTATTGACGCTCTCCGATGGCGATTTTAAAGAGGAGAACCCACGGCATGGCGGACAAGTCAATTATTCCATGGGTAAAACAGTGGTGCTGGCGCGGCCCGACGGCAGTGTAATCATGCTTACTTCGCGCAGGGTACCGCCTTTCAGTTTAGGCCAGCTTACCTCCTGTAACGTCGATCCCCGCTCGTTCGACGTGATCGTCGCCAAAGGCGTAATTGCCCCGATCGCCGCCTATGCGCCGGTTTGTCCTTCCATTATTCAGGTTAATACCCCCGGCGTTACCCAGGCGGACATGACGATGTTTACCTATAAAAACCGCCGTAAACCGCTCTTCCCTTTTGAAGATCCCTGATACTATTCCTATTTCCTTAAATAACTATTTGAAAATGAATAAGCTGTCTGTTTTTGTGCTGATCGTGTCCGTTTTGCTGACAGGCGTTGTATCCGCCCAGGTCAAAAGTACCGATCCCGAGGCCCGTCTGAAAGAGATGGGAATTACATTGAAAAAGCCTGGCAAGCCTACTGCCAATTTCCTGCTCGCAGTGCGCGTCGGGAACCTGGTTTACCTTTCAGGCCACGGACCGGTTAAGGAGGATGGCGAATATATGAAGGGGAAAGTGGGCGATCAGATCAATTTTGAGCAGGCGCAGGAAGCTGCAAGGCTGACTGGAATCTCCCTTCTGTCGGCCCTGAAAGCAGAGATCGGTGATCTGAACAAAGTGAAAAGGCTTGTAAAAGTGCTTGGGATGGTGAATGCAGTCCCAACATTTGACCGGCATTCTCAGGTAATTAACGGCTTTTCGGATCTGATGGTGGCCGTTTTCGGTGAAAATGGAAAGCATGCACGTTCGGCAATAGGCCTGGGTTCGTTGCCGATGGGGATCCCGGTTGAAATAGAAATGATTGTAGAACTGAAAGAATAATGGGCCCGATGATGAAATTGAAAAACACCCTGAAAAACTTCATGCTGTCGGGCCTTGCGTGCGCATCTGCATTGGGGTACATGCATAAGGCTACGGCGCAGGTGGCGAAGAACAATCTCCGGCCGGCCTCTTTGGGCAAGAGCGGCATGGTCGCTTCGGCCAACCCGCTGGCGAGCCTTGCAGGGCAGAAAATTCTGATCAAAGGAGGCAATGCCATCGACGCCATTGTAGCAACCGCGGCGTCGCTCAACGCGGTGGAACCCTATATGTCCGGGACGGCGGGGGTAGGTTACATGCTTTTTTATTCTGCCAAAGATAAAAAGGTAAGGTCGCTCGTTTTCGGAGGCTGGGTGCCTGCGAATTTCGATCCAAAAGCGATGAAAACCGATGCTAAACTGGCTGATGGCGCCGGGCACGGAGGAATGGAGACGATCGGGCCGCGAACGCCCGCGGTCCCCGGAAACCTGGCAGGCTGGGACCGTGCGCTCAAAGATTACGGGACCATGTCTCTTGGGGAAGTTTTTGAAAGTACGATTGACTACCTCGAAAATGGGGTTCCCATCACGGAATTCGACCAGGCAATGTGGGAAGGTACCCTCGACCGCATCGCTCCGCATCCGGAAGCTGCCGCGATTTTCCTGAAACCGGATAAGTCGATATACAAGATCGGCGATTTTTTTACGAATAAGCCGCTTGCCAAAACCATGCGTCGGATAGCGAAGGAAGGTATCGATGTTTTTTATAAGGGTGATATCGCGCGTGAAATGGCCGCTGCGTTTAAGCGCGACGGCGGGTTTATTACCGTGGAGGACCTTGCTTCCGTGCCCGGTAAGGTGCAGTGGGCGGAGCCTATTTCCGTCAAATACCACGATTATACCGTGTACAATAACCCACCTCCCGGGATGGGAATCCAGCAGTTGCAGGTTTTGAAGATTATGGAGGGGTTTGATGTCAAGAAAATGGGCCACAACAGCACCGAATACCTCGCACACCTGATGGAGGCGATCTACCTCAGCCGCATCGATACCGACAAATATGTAGGCGATCCGAAATTCGTAGATGTGCCCGTAGCCAGGCTGTTGTCGGACAGTTACATTGCTTCGCAGAGAGCGAAGGTAGTTGCCCGTATCAACGATCGGAAAGCGAATATGAAAAAGCAGTCTCTGCTCGAACGGTTGCCCGCACCCTTCGAAAATTCGGTTCCCGACCAGTATAAATATGCTACAACCAGTTTGTCGGCAACCGACCGGTGGGGAAATGCAGTGGTGATCATCCAGACGCACGGCGGCGGTTTCGGGTCGGGGTATGTGGCAGGCAAAACAGGCGTGGTTTTTAACAGTGCGCTCGACTGGATGACTTTGACACCGGGGCAGGCCAATACCGTGGCTCCGGGGAAGGCGGTTGGCTGGTGCATCGGAGGCATGATGCAATTTCACAGGAACGGCAAACCGGAGTTGATCGTAGGGTCGCCCGGCAGCTTCGGTATCCTGCAATCCGTACCGCAGGTAGCGATGAACGTGGTCGACTTTGGCATGAATATCCAGGATGCGATCAGCGCACCAAGGTTCCGCTGGAAGGACGAACTGGGCTCAGTGCCCGCAAAGGAGCTGATTATCGAAACCAGAATATCCGATAAGACATTGCAGGAGCTCAGAAATATGGGCTACGTGCTCGATACCAGTCTGGGCGAATGGTCCATGACCGTCGGTGGTGCACAAGGCATCACGATCGACCATCAGACCGGCTGGTTCATGGGCGGGGCCGACCCGAGGAGAAATGGCTATTCCATTGGCTGGTAACTTTACCCGATCACTTTATCATGAAAAAAGAAGCGATTACACCCCGGCGGCAGTTCCTTAAAAACACGGCCGGTGCAGCTGCGAGCTTTTCGATGCTGTCCGCAGTTTTTCCCAACGGTTTTGTCAACCTGACCAGCCCGGCGATTCCAGCCGAAAAAGGAATGCCTACATCGGCCGCGATGAAACGCGTTGCCGTCATTGCAAACATTTACCGGAACAGTGCTCACGCCGATGTCATTATTACCAAACTCTTTGCAGGAATTCCCACCGACGACGGCATGGTGGCCCCGCAAGTCGAGATCGTGTCTATGTGGATCGACCAGATCGGGGCGAACGATACGGGGGTAAGGATCGCCAAAATGAATAATGTGACGATGTATCCTACCATTGCCCAGGCATTGACGCTCGGGGGAGATAAGCTGGCCGTGGATGCGGTGATCTACATCGGGGAACATGGCGACTATCCGTACAGCCGAAATGGGGTGAAAATGTATCCCCGCATGAACTACCTCGAACAGGTATTTCGCGTTTTCGATGCTTCCAACCGATCGGTACCGCTTTTTTCCGATAAACACCTGGCTTATTCGTGGCTGGACAGCAAATGGGTTTATGATCGTGCCCGGGAACTTAAGGTGCCCATGATGGCTGGCTCGTCGCTTCCCTATTGCTGGCGTGATCCGATGTTGGTACACCCACTAGGGAGCAGGATCAGCGAAGCGGTGGCGATTGGATACGCTTCCCTGGATGCATATGGTTTCCATGTACTGGAAATTCTGCAATGCATGGTCGAGCGTCGCGCGGGTGGCGAGACGGGCGTGGCCAGCGTGCAGGGCCTTACCGGTAATGCGGTGTGGCAGGCCATTGATGCGGGAAAAATCTCCAAGGACCTCGTAGAAGCGGCATGTAACACTATAAAGGGCCGGGCGACAGGGAATATGCGCGAAATCGTAAAAGACCCGAAGGCGATCCTGATCCGGTACAACGACGGACTGGAAGGGGCGATCCTGATGCTTGATGAGCTCGTTAACACCGGTTGGGCATACGCGGCCAGGACAAATGGCAGGATAGCGGCCACGGAGTTTGTGCTCGACAACAGCATGAGCTACTCGCATTTCAGTTATCTTACCTTAAACATTCAGCAGTTTCTGGTATCGGGCAAGCCACAGGGGCCGGTGGAGCGGACCTTGCTCACAAGCGGAGTTATCGACATGGGAATCAGGTCGGTGGTTGATGGGGGCAAAGAGCGGAAAACGCCGTTTCTGGACGTGAAGTATTCTGCTGCGGGCTACGAGCCAATCATCCCCTCGGCTCCCAGGCCCACCGGGCAGAGCATTGGCCCCTGGCCGCCAAAAGGCTACGAATTCATTATTCCGGATAAGTTTAAAAAGCAGTAGAACCGCTAAAACCAAAACATATGCATCGTCGGGATTTGTTGAAAGGATTGTCAGTGTTGCCGCTCGCCGGCGTAGCGCCCGGGCAGGTGCGTGCTGTGGAAACGGCGGCTTCACCCCCAAAGCGCGACCTGTTTAAGGAGCTCGGCCTGCGTACATTCATCAACGCGGCCGGAAATTATACCTCCATGACCGCGTCGCTCATGCCGCAGGAAGTGCTCGATGCGATCCAGGCCGGAGCCGGGGAATATGTGATGCTGGATGATGTGCAGGATAAGGTCGGGGAGAAGATCGCGGCGATCTGCCATGCGGAGGCTGCGATGGTGACGGCCGGCTGCTGGTCTGCGCTGGTGCTGGGGATGGCCGGTGTGCTGACGGGCATGGACCCTAAAAGAGTGGCACAGCTGCCGTTTCTGGAAGGTACCGGCATGAAATCGGAGGTGATCGTGCAGAAGACGCACGCCAATGGTTACCACCTCGCGCTCACCAATGCCGGCGTGAAGATCGTAACGGTAGAGACGCGTGAGGAAGTCGAAAAGGCTATTAATGAGAAGACCGCGCTGCTGTGGTTTCTGAACAGGGAAGCGCCGGTCGGTAAAATCAAGCACGAAGAATGGCTGGATATCGCCCGAAAGCACAACCTGCCGACGATGATCGACATCGCGGCAGACGTGCCGCCGGTCGAGAACCTATGGAAGTACAATGATATGGGCTTCGACCTGGTATGTATTTCCGGAGGGAAAGCTATGCGCGGTCCTCAAAGTGCCGGGATTTTGATGGGTAAAAAAACGCTTATCGCCGCTGCCCGCCTCAGTGCGCCACCGCGGAGCGGCATCGGCCGCGGGCAAAAGGTGAACAAAGAGGAAATCCTGGGCATGTATGTCGCATTAGAAAAATATGTGAAACACGATCACGCCAAAGAATGGAAAATGTGGGAGGAGAAAATAGCATTGATCGATAACGCTGTTAAAGGAATTAGCGGCGTAAAAACGGAGATTGTGTTACCCCCCGTGGCTAATCACACCCCTTCGTTGAGCATCACCTGGGACGACCAAAAGATCAAATTGACGAAGGAGACGATGGGCGAGAAGCTCAGAAAAGGGACGCCGTCCATTGAAGTGATCGCATGGGAGGCCGACAACAACATCAGGCTGACGGTCTTTATGTTAAAGCCAGGTCAGGAAAAAATCGTTGCGGAGCGGATCAAAGCGGAGCTCACACAGGCATCGGTATGATACAAAATATGAACAGTTTTTCTTGCCAACCGATGAACAATATCAGGCTTTTTATATTAATGCTTCTGTTGGTGCCGGTTGCATTACGTGCACAGACTTATGACATCATCATCAAAGGCGGCCATGTGATCGACCCGAAAAACGGGGTTAATGCCGTAATGGATGTGGCAATCAAAGGAGATAGAATTGGTAAAGTTGCCAAGGATATTCCCGAAGCGGAGGGCAAACAGGTGATCGACGCGGCGGGATTGTATGTTACTCCCGGCCTTATCGATATGCACGGCCATGTTTTCGCCGGTACCACACCCGACGGCGACCTGAGTAATGGTTTCAGTTCGCTTCCGCCCGATGGTTTTACTTTCCGCGTCGGTGTCACGACGATCGTTGACGCCGGCGGGGCAGGGGCAAAATCATTTCCCGAGTTCAAGAAGAATATCATCGACCGTTCGCAAACGCGCGTGCTGGCGTTTGTCAATATTTCAAGCGAAGGAATGCGTGGCGACGAATACTCCGTTTACCAGCAGGATGTAAAGTTTATGGATCCGCAGCTGGTGGCCAGTGCAGCCCGTGAATACAAGGATTACATTGTGGGTGTGAAGGTTGCCCACTTTCACAAGTCCGATTTTATCGCGGTCGACCGGGCGCTGCAAGCTGGAAAGCTGGCGAATATCCCGGTAATGGTCGATTTCGGCGGCAGTAAACCCAGGTTGTCGATCGAGGACCTGTTTATGAAGAGACTGCGCCCAGGCGATATTTTTACCCATACCTACGGCCAGATCCTGGAAACAAAAGAATCGATCGTGGATATTGAAACCGGGAAGTTGAAACCGTTTGTCGTGGAAGCCCGCAAACGCGGAGTGATTTTCGATGTGGGTCACGGAGGAGGAAGTTTTACTTATTCGCAGGCGCTGCCGGCGACCAGGGCCGGTTTTTACCCCGAAACAATCAGTACCGACCTGCATACCGGCAGCATGAACGGGGCGATGAAAGACATGCTCAATGTGATGTCCAAATTTATGGCGTTGAAGATGGATCTCGTGAGTGTTATCGCCGCCAGTACCTGGGCCCCGGCGCGGGCGATCAAGCGTGAGGAACTCGGCCATATTTCCGAAGGAGCCAATGCCGACATGGTTATCCTGAATCTCCGCGAAGGCAGGTTCGGCTTCTATGACGTGGCACGTTACAAATCGGAAGGTACGGAGAAACTGGAATGCGAATTGACCATCAAGGGCGGAAAAATCGTGTATGACCTCAATGCCCGCGCTATTCCGCTGCCTCCGAAGTGATGAAGGTTTTTCTGTATCAACTATTCCTAAACGCATGATTATCAGAATGAAATATTTTTTTCAAATCCCGGTAAGAATTCTTTCGAAGGCCAGGCCTGTGGCGGTCGTTGCGGCCGCGTTGTCGCTGGGCGCCGGTTTTGCTGGGTTTCAAATTACCGATAAATTACCCAAAGGCGATCCCGACAATGGAGGTCTCGCGCTGCCGGGGGGCTTTGAGGCCGTGGTCGTCGCGGATAGTATCGGCCCCGCCAGGCATCTGGCCGTCAACGATAACGGTGACATCTACGTGAAACTGAGAAGCGTGGGGCCTAAGGGTGGGAGTGTCGCCCTGCGCGACACCGACAGCGACGGCAAGGCGAATATCGTTCAGTATTTTGGCGACTACGACGATCCAGGCAGCTACGGCACTGCCATGCGCATTTACAACGACTACATTTATTACAGTACGGCGGGTGTCGTTTTTCGGAACAAGCTGACACCGGGCAAACTTATCCCGGAGAGTAAATCGGAGGTGATCCTGACCGATGACTATAAAAACAAAGTGCATGGCTCGGAACATATCGCAAAACCCATCACATTTGATAATCAAGGGCATATGTATGTGCCTTTTGGTGCGCCCGGCGATGTGTGCCAGGCTCAGAACCGTGTGCCCGGATTGCCGGGGCAGGACCCTTGCCCGCAACTGGAAGAACATGGGGGAGTATGGCAGTTTGATGCAAACAAAACCGGTCAGTTACAGTCCGACGGCAAAAGGTACGCCACCGGTATCCGCAGCATTGTAGCCATGGACTGGAATAAATCCGATAATACCCTTTATGCGTTACAGCATGGTCGTGATAACCTGGTACGTACCTGGCCGGCCCTGTACAATGCCTGGCAAAGCGCGGTGCTGCCGTCCGAGGAATTCCTTCGCGTGAAGGAAGGCTCGAATGCCGGCTGGCCCTATTACTATTATGATCATATGAAGGGCAAAAAACTGCTGAATCCGGAGTATGGGGGCGACGGCAAAAAAGAAGGAAAGGGAGCTGAGTTTGAACAACCGATTATAGGTTTCCCGGGTCACTGGGCACCCAACGACCTTCATTTCTACCAGGGCGACCAGTTTCCGGCACGGTACAAAAATGGCGCTTTCATTGCGTTTCATGGTTCTACGATCCGGGCGCCCTACCCGCAGGCTGGTTACTTCGTTTGTTTCGTTCCATTCAAAAATGGCGCCCCGTCCGGCCCATGGGAGGTTTTTGCGGATGGTTTTGCCCGGACGGACACGATCATCAATACGGCTGATGCGAAGGCGCGCCCGATGGGAATCGCCATGGGTCCGGATGGTTCGCTGTACATCACCGAAAGCGTGAAAGGCAAGGTCTGGCGGATCATGTACAAAGGCAACCCCAACAAATTCGGTCAGGTACAGCTTGCGGCAATGGAAAAGCGCAAGCAGCGTACCAATATCAAAGAGCCTGATATTATAAAAGATAACCTCGAAAAGAAAATTCTCGCGGCAGGGCAGCAAGCGTACAACCTGTATTGCGGCGCCTGCCACCAGGGCGACGGCAAGGGCGACGGAAGCCGTTTCCCACCTCTGGCCGGGTCGGAGCGCGTGCTGGGCGACAAGCGCGAGTTGATTAAGGTGGTCCTCAAAGGGCTGAGTGGGCCTTTGACGGTCAAAGGGGTGGAATACAACGGGGTAATGCCTGCACACGATTTTCTGAAAAATGAAGAGATCGCCCAGATATTGACGTATATCCGTGCAAGTTTCGGTAACAAGGCCAGTAGCGTAGGAGTTGGCGAGGTACTAAAAGTCAAGAGCATGCAGTAGCGGCCGTAAGCGCCATATGGGAAGAGTCTCCGGAAATGTGAATCCGGGGACTCTTTTTCTTTAACGGTAAGCAGTTTTGACAATATTTAAAAAGCCTTGTTCCTATCGTCCCGCGCGCCTATGCAGGGAAGGAAACAGACGGCCCAATATACCACGAGTTTCAAATTTGAAGAATAGTAGCACAATGGCATAAAATAGTATCAGCTTTTGGTTCTGATAAACTTTAATATTGTGATTGATGGAATTCTCGAAACAATGTATCGTTCAGGTAAACAATGGTGTGATTATGTTTGGATATTCTTTACTAGGCTCATTCAGATGGATGAATTGTACTTTTAGGGCCCGGCAGTGCGGGATCT
>DATMSL010000022.1:0-12184 GCA_035565435.1 Dyadobacter sp.
TACTTCGATGAAGCCGTCGGCTCCGTATTTCTCGGCAGCACCACAAACGGGTTATTCCAGTTTAGAAAGCAGGACTTTTACGCCAACAAGCTGCCTGCCGACGATGCGGATAACGTATATTATGCACAGGTCGCCGGCCCGGGCATTTCGGCGCTCACATCCCAGGGGTATTCCTTCACGGCTCAGCCAGGTACTATGAAGGCAATCCCCGTACGCCAGGCGTCTTTCCTGGAAAAAACCGGAAGCAGGTTCCACATGGCCCCCTGTCGCGATGGTTCTTTCTGGATTCAGCTTGAATTAAATCTTTACAAGATGGATCAGAACGGGCGAAAGATACTGGCACATGTCAAGCTGCCCGAGAAAATGAAATCGCTCAGTATCGAGTCAGGCGGCAGGTTGTGGGTAGGATGTGAAACCAATGCCATATTTTCGGTTGACGAGGTCAATGGCCAATATGTGCCAAAGCTCAGGTTCAGATTGAGCATTGACAACTACGAGATCATCGGCAGGGAAAACGATGAAACAATGCTGCTGGCTACCGAAGGCAACACCTACCGGCTGAATACCCGGACGGGTACTTTTAAGATGATCAAAGCATTGAAAAACATGACCGCCCGAAGCTCTTACACTACGCAGGAAGGCACCTGGGTCGCGACTTACGGCAATGGTTTTGTTCTTTTGAAAGGCGAAAAAGCGGTCCGGTTCCCGCTGGATGACGACCGTTTTCTCGCCACCGCACATTGTATCATCGAGGACGGGAAAGGCTTTTTCTGGATAACCACCAACCGGGGGCTGTTTCAGGTTCCAAAACAGCAACTGGTCGACTACGCCGACCGTAAAAGAGACCGGGTTTACTATTTGTTTTACGACAAAAGCAACGGCTTTGGAAGCAATGAATTCAATGGTGGCTGCTATCCATGCGCCGTTACCCTTTCCAACGGGATTGTTTCATTGCCATCGATCAATGGATTAGTCTGGTTTAAACCGCAGGATGTCAGACCAGCACTTTCCAACCACGGGATTTTCATTAGCTCTGCTTCGGAAGACGGGAAAGCAATGCCCGTGACAGATACAGTCGAAATGTCTCACGGTTTCGAGCAGTTGCGGCTGGAAGTTACGACCCCCTATTTGGGCAACCCGAAAAACATCCAGATGTACTATTCCCTTTCCGGCCCCGGCCGAACGGAGAGCTGGATGCCTGTCAACCCGGATTTTATGATATCGGTACCAGGCCTGGGTTATGGAGATTATGTACTGAAAATCAGGAAAATCACAGGCTTCGGAACACACGATTATACCTATAAGACCGTGCACCTGCGCGTTCCACGCACATGGTACGAAACCTGGTGGTTCCGGCTGCTGGCCGGGTTGGCACTTCTTGCTCTCTTCGTCATATCGGTAAGGTCCCGGTCGGCATACCATATCAAAAAAGAACGTGAAGCCAACCTGATCCGGCATTACCGGGTAATCAGTCAGATCATCGCGGCCGTCAACCATGATATCCAGACGCCCCTGCTCTACATCGGTTTTTCGCTCAAACAATTCAATACCTATTTCCACAGGCAATCGTCTGTTGATCCACTGATTACCCGGCTCAGCGACGAAACCCTCGATACCTCCCAACGGCTGAATACGCTCACCCGGAGTATCCTGGATTATATAAAATTACAAAGTAAATCACCCTCCGACCGCTGGGAAATCATGCCCGTCAACATAGCTGACCTTGTTGCTGCTACTTCCCAATTATTTGCCGGCATTGCTACGCACAGGGAGGTAAAAATCAAAACAATAATCGATCCAAACCTCGCTTTCCACAGCGACCCGAATCTGCTTTCTATCATCATTCACAACCTGATCGACAATGCATTGAAGGTCGCCCAATCGACGATCACAATAGCTGCGAACGAAGGTACAGCAAGGCAAATCACTATTGTAGATGACGGAGGCGGTATGTCGGCTGAGCTGGTGAACTGGCTTAACCAGAGGTACCAATCGTACGAAGACTGGCTGCGCGCTTCTCACAATCCCGGACAGAAAGGCATCGGCCTGGTGATCGTCAAAGATCTCTGCGTGCTGCTGGGCATTCAAATCAACGCGCAGGTCATTGACGAGAGCAAGACCTCCATTGCTTTGCATTTCGGTAAAAATCAATACAAACAACACCCAAAATTTTTCATGGAGAGGCGGAACACAAGCTACCGGGCATAGTGAAAATACCAGGCTATAAGCAAAAGCAGCTCTACCGGTTATCACCATTGAAAAAGGGAAACGGAAAAATCGAGGTCCGCTATTTGAAATTAAATACAACCTGCAAACCGGGGCCAAAGGCTGAAAAGGGCACATTGACCGAACCGGGCGCGATGCGAATCGACAGATCGTCGGAAATGTCAAAGGTTTTGAAATGCGCGGCTACGTTGGCTTCGATGATGGTAAGCGCATAGATAAGTCCGGTCGTCAGAATCGATATATTCCGGTACCTGCGCCACACATCTTTATTCCTGACGATTTGATCCTTCGTAAGCATCTTCACGGCACTTTTTGTATTGAGCAGGTTCCTCACCCGCACAGGCAATGAAGTGTCCTCGGTGACGCCGTGAGCGGGATTGCCGGTATTCAGGTCATAAAACGACCAATACGCTTTCAGATAATCCTGGTATTTAAGGGAATTCAAATGAACGGTAAAAACGCTCCCGCCAAGTGCTGCGTATACGATCGGTAGTTTCCAGAAATCTCCATTGTATCCCTGCCCCAGTCCCGGCACAATCGCCATGAGCGTGGCCTTTCGGGGGCTTGGTCGTTTTACGTCGTTTGCACCCGGCTTATGAGCAGTATCGGCGATAGCTGGATTCGGTCGGTAGCTGAGGTTGGCTGATTTCGCCGGCACCGTTGTCAATATAAGGCAAAATGCCGCGATGCAGGAGAATTTCTGAATGTGAGTCATGGCTTGCTAATGTTTAATGACCGCAAACAACCACGCTGAAGCCGCTTCCGCAACATAAAAAATGTTAATTACTCCTCCCTTTCCGGGGGATATTCTTTTCAGCTACATCCTATATTTGCCGGATAAGATCCTAACCCTGTTGAAACGTGCCGTTTATGAAATTCAAATACCTGATTGTCCTGCTTACCGCGGTCTCGGCGCTGATTGCGCAAAAGACATTCGCCCAGAACGACCACAGTGAAATTGCCAGGAAGCTGCCTGGGTACACTTCCGAAAAGCAGTTCGCTTTGATCGACTCCATCGTTTTGCCATTTCAAACTTTCCATACGCAAGGGCTGGTAAAGGCCGGCGGGTATTATTTCCTGACAGCCGTGGATGTGAAACGCTGGCCCGAAAAGTATCCCAGCCCGGTGGATGGTTTCGACCGCGACACTGGTGAGGGCATCGGCCGGGTCTTTAAATTCGACGAAAGCGGAAAACTAGTCGACCAGGTGACCATCGGCGAAAAGAGTGTTTATCACCCCGGCGGCATCGACTTTGATGGAAAGTACATCTGGATACCGGTTTGCGAGTATCGTCCGCACGGGAACTCCGCCGTTTACAGGATGGATCCGGTGACGATGAAAGCCGAAAAAATGTGGGATGTCCGCGACGCGCTGGGAGCGCTGGTATGCGTGGGAAATGAAGAGGTCATCGGCATGAACTGGGACTCCGAGCTATTCTATAAATGGGCCCGCAAAGCTGATACGCACCATGGCTGGGAGCTGATTTCGAAAGAATCCAATAATATGCTCACCTTCAAGATCCAGGACGCCAAATATGTGGGAGACAGGATGATGCTCTGCTCCGGACTCAACCGATGGAAACAGGCAGACCAGAGCTTCGCATTGGGCGCCATTCAGCTCATGCGCACAGACAGGTACCAGACTCTCTACCAACTGCCGTTAATGATCAAAACACCGCGGGGCGCCAATATTTGCAACAATCCCTTCTTCCCGGAAATGAAAAACGGCAAACTCCGCCTCTCCTTCGCACCGGACGACGACCACACGGTTATCTACATTTACGAAGGCCGCCAGAATCCGGGGTGGTGATCGCCGGCTGCCAACAACACCTGACTACTCATGACAACGCCTGACTACTCATGAAACACCTGACTACTCATGACAACACCTGACTACTCATGACAACACCTGACTATAAATGACAACACCTGACTATTAATGACTTTGTCGTCACTTATAGTCAGGTATTGTCAGGTTTAGCCGGGTGTTGTTTTGCAAACCTTCCCAGGTCAAGAGAAAATAATTTGAACGGTTTCCGTTAAAAATTTTCAGAATTTATTTGCGCAACCGATTGGTTTCACATATATTTGCAACCAATCAGTTTCGCATTTAAACAATCAACAACTATGAAACAGAAAATTTTGTCCGTCCTTTGCCTTCTCACAGGACTCAGTTTCGTCAACGCAGGCCTGGATAAGTTCCTGCACTACATGCCTATGCCGGCCGATCTGCCGGAAAAAATGATCAAAACCGGAATGGCGTTTGCGCAGATCGGCTGGTTAATGCCCCTGGTCGGTGCTGCGGAAATAGCCGGTGGCCTGTTGCTGGCGGTTCCCCGGACCCGGGCGCTTGGAGCTATCATCCTCGTACCTGTCATGGTAGGCGTTCTGCTGACTAACATGACTGCCGCTCCATCGGGCCTTCCCATCGTTTCGGTATTGATCGCCGTGATCGCCTGGGTAATCGCAGATAACTGGAGAAAGTATTTGCCGATCGTTTCAAGGTAATGGGGTTCCGGTGAAGTTATCTTGCACAAAATTATCCGCGACAATCCCATGAGAAGAGACATTTTCCAGGCCATCGCCGACCCGACCCGCAGAGCTATTATCGTGCTGATCGCCGTGCAGGCTATGACCCCCAACGCCATCGCGGAACATTTCGACACCACGCGCCAGGCCGTTTCGAAGCATTTAAAGGTCCTGACCGAGTGCGAACTGGTCCAACCGCAGCAACAAGGCCGCGAAATCTATTACAAACTTCAGATCGATAAAATGAAAGAGATCGATCACTGGCTGGAACAGTTCCGAAAGATCTGGGAAAGCAGGTTCGATCAACTCGACAACCTTTTAGAAACACTAAAAAAACAACAATAATGAAACACAACCTTCAATTCGACTTCGTAGCAGACAAAGCAAAAAACACATTGACCATACGCCGTGAATTCCGTGCCGGCCGCCAGCTGGTCTGGGATTGTTATACCAAAAGAGAACTGCTGGACCAATGGTTTGCACCTAAGCCACTGACTACCAAAACCAAGTCCATGGACTTCCGCGAAGGCGGCCACTGGCATTATGCAATGGTGGAACCCAACGGCAACGAGTACTGGGGCTGGACGGATTATATCAAAATCCAGCCGATCGATTTTTACACATCAACCGACGCTTTTTCAAATGCGGAAGGTGAAATCAACGAATCGCTGCCCCGCGCCGAATGGGTGGTTACGTTCACCGACAAAGGCGAAAACGCCGTGGTCGAAACGGTAGTGGCTTACAAATCCCTGGAAGATCTCGAAGCGACGCTACAAATGGGTATGGAGGAAGGAATGCTTGCTACACTGGAAAAACTGGATGAATTGCTGGTTAAGCTGACCGGAAGAGCATAGAGGACAAGGCTTATTGGCTGGGCAGGGTAACTGTCCAGCCAATAGTTTTGTATATTCAAATCCTAATTCAAAAACAGACGAAACACGATCGAAATGAGAAAGTTGGTTCTATTTGCACACATGTCGCTCGACGGTTTTGCCGGCGACAAGAACGGTGGCCTTGGCTTTTTGTCTTACGACGGGGAGCTGCAGCAATTTGCGGACGAGCTGGTCAAAACAGTGGGCGCGCCGGTGTACGGCAAAAATACCTACCACTTAATGGAAGGCTACTGGCCGACCGTGCTGAACGACCCCAATGCGAACGGTCATGCGCTCGCCCACGCGAAATGGGTGCAGGAAATTCCCAAGATCGTTTTCTCGACAACATTACCGAGTGCCGACTGGAATAATACCAGGCTGATCAAAGACAACGTCGAGGAAGAAGTGAACAAACTGAAACAGCAGCCAGGCAAAGACCTCGTCATATTCGGCAGCCCGGGCCTTGCCAAGAGTCTAGCGAAACTCGGGCTGATCGATGAGTACAAGCTAACCCTGCATCCGGTGGTATTGGGAGAAGGAATCAGCCTGTTCGACAGCGACGCCCCCATGAACAATCTGGTTCTGCAGGAATCGAAAACGCTCGGCTCGGGCGTCGTTACGCTGCATTATACGAAGCGGTAAAAGGCTATCAGACAACTTTACCGAAAATGTGTATGGATCGTCGCGCATTTTTGTACGGAAGCGGGCAGGCCGTCCTTTCCGGGTGGTTAGCCAACAATACGGGCCTGCTTTCAAAAAGCCCGGGGTCGGGAACCCTGCAACAGGACCGTGATGGGGAGCAGCTTATTGCCGCCGTCGACAAGTTGATTCCCAGGCTCATGCAGGAAGCGGCGGTTCCCGGCCTTTCGGTCGCCATTGTTCAAAATGGCAAACTGCGCTGGCAGAAAGGGTTTGGCGTAAAATACACTTCCTCGCGCGAGCCGGTTGACGAGCACACCGTATTCGAGGCCGCGTCGGTGAGCAAAACAGTCTTCGCCTACGCGGTTTTAAAACAATGCGAAAAAGGGATTATCGGGCTTGATACGCCACTCAGCCGCTATGCCCCCTCGCCCCTGCCCGAGGCCGACCCCCGGTTCGACGCCATTACTGCGCGCCATGTGCTTTCGCACACCTCGGGCTTTCAGAATGTCCGGTCGGGTGATGCGCCTTTGAAAATCCAGTTTCAACCCGGCTCGCAATTTGACTATTCGGGGGAAGGATATTGGTACCTGCAATCGATATTGTCGCGCCTGGCTGGCCACGAATATCCCAACGATTGCGGCGAGTACGAGGCCGGTGTCAAAATCTGCGCGACGGACATCGACGCGTTTCTGAAACGTCATTTGCTGGTGCCATTCGGCATGAAAGCCAGCGGGTATATCTGGAACGACGACCTCGCGCGCCACGCGGCGCACCCGCACGACGTATCCGGCAAGCCGTTGGCCAAAAGTCAGCCAAAGGCTACCGACGCAGCGCGGTATGCGGCTATGGGCGGCCTGCACACTACTTCGGTGGATTATGCGAAGTTTCTCATCGAAGTACTCACCCTTAAACCAGCCGATGCGTACCGGCTGAACAAGAGCAACCACGACGAAATGCTTACCCCGCAAATCAGGCTGAAAGAAGGCGAAAAGGTAGACGACGCCGATGCCTGGGCATTGGGCTGGGCCATCCGGCAACGCACAACCGGCGACATTATATTACACTCCGGCGGACAATCCGGTTTTCGCTCCCTTACCATGGGCTCCCTGCAGCAAAAGTCGGGCTTTATCATGCTTACCAACAGCGACAACGGCGGAAACGTACTTTTTCACCCGGAACTGGCCGCTGTGTTGCACCCCTTGTTTATAAAATAATTCGCAAAACCATCGCCGATATTTGTCGTTAGTGCCTGGTAAGTCATCAATCCAAAAAAGCCGGAAAGCAGCAGACATTACCTGCTATTTTCCGGCTTTTTAAGGACGGGCAAGGCTATTAATTATATCCCTGATTTTGAACCAGCTGCTTGTTCACGTCCATTTCCCGCTGCGGAATCGGCATGATCAACTTGGGAGAATTATATGGCAAAGTACCCACATTCCGCCGCGTGCGTCTGAGATCGTGCAGCGTATGACCCTCGAATGCGAGTTCCAAATGCCGCTCTTTGAGCACAGACTCGATCGTAGCCGCGGTAGCCGCTTTCAGGCCCGCACGGGCGCGGATCAGGTTCAAGTCCGCGAGTGGCGCGGCGCCTGTTTGGCTGTTGAGCCGCAGGTTTGCTTCGGCGCGGGTCAGATACATTTCCGCTAACCGGAATTGCAGTACATTACCGAATTGATCCAGATGTTTTTGGGTGAATGTGTTGTTGGTAGTCACAAAAAATGCACCCCGCTTGTCACCGGCTTCGTATAGGCTCCGGTGCTTCGCCAGCACGCGGATGTCACCGCGGCCCGCAGTTCCCACGATATCCGAAATGGTTGTTCCAAAGAAGGTGTTCATGTCATTGGTACCGTCCTGCTGGGTGACGATCATCGAGAAAATGTATTCCTTCGGATTGGTCCCGCCATTCTTCAGAAATGTAAAAAACAGCGATTCGAATGCGGGATTAAGCGAGAATGCATCCGACGCGATCACCTCGTTGGCTTCGTCGCGCGCGGCCGCGTAGTTGCCTTGCATCAGGTACACGCGCGAGAGCTGCGCCGACGCCGCATATTTGGTTGCGTAAATGGTATTGCTTTCAGGCAACAGCGATTTGGCTTTGGTAAGGTCTTCCAACACCTGCGCATACACTTCTGCCACCGGATTCCGGGGAATTTTATCGGCATCGGTAATGATGCGCGTCGGCTTTAATACCAAAGGCACACCGGGGTTGGAGGCATTATCGCCGTCCCCCCAGGTTTTGGCATACAATCTTACCAAGTCAAAGTAAATTGACCCGCGGATAAACCGGGCTTCGCCCTCGATGCGGGCACGCTTGTTTTCATCAACGATGGCGAGCGCGGAAAGTACATTATTGCAGCGGTTGATCGCCACGTACGAATCGCGCCAGGTAGAGGTGGCTGTGACGTTATTGGTGGTCATCTCCTTATTGTACATTTCGAGCAGGTTCTGAAACGTACCGCCGAAGCCCAGCTCGTCGGCATTGCCGAGCAGTTCGGACGCGTATTGAAATGCACCGCCATACACATCCACATCCTGCAAACCGTCGTAACACCCGATGAGCGTCACCTCAACGTCGCGGGAAGTACTCAGGGCTACCTTTTCGTCGATACTCTGGGTCGGCTGAACATCCAGCTTATTGTCGCAACCGGCGGACATCAGCAGAGCTGAAAGCAGGGCCGGTATAATATATCTGTTCTTTTTCATAATGAGAATGCAATGTTAAAATCCGACATTAATGCCAACCAGCAATGTGCGCGGCTGAGGGGCTGTGTAAAAGTCGTTACCCAGCGCGAACTTGCTGTCCTTCTCGCTCAGGTCATCGGTATTAACCTCCGGATCCCAGCCTTTGTAGTTAGTGAAAGTAGCCAGGTTGAGCGCCGAGACATACACCCGCACTTTTTCCATTTTAATGCGGCGCACCAGTGCAGCGGGCAGGTTGTAGCCCAATGTCATCGAACGTAAGCGGAGATACGAGCCATTGAAAATGTATCGTGTAGACGCCTGATTGCCGTTACCCCGATAGAAACGGGCCTCCGGAACGTCGGTATCGGGGTTTTCCGGCGTCCAGGCATTCAGCTGATCGGCGGTTTGGTTGTCTTCGTAAATACCATTGGCCGAAGAGTACTGCCCTACCCCGTAGAAGTTGATCTTATTGCCGGAAACGCCATTGAAAAAGACGCTCAAATCGATCCCTTTATAAGAAAACGTGTTGGTGATACCACCCACAAATTTGGGGTTCGGGTTGCCGGCCACCACACGCTGTGCGCTGTTGTACCCGCTGTTGGTAACCGTGGACCTGTCGACCGTCCCGTCGGGGTTCGGTGTATTTTTGTAGAACAATGCATTTCCGTTCGCGCGGTCTACACCGGCATATTCGACCGTGTAAAACACGCCCACAGGCTGACCTTCCATCACGCGGCTCATGCTGCGGATACCGCCTTCGATTACCTGGCCCTGAATGTCGGTCACTTTGTTCTTATTGTTAGCCACGTTCAGCGAGGTTGTCCAGCGGAACGCGCCTACGGTATTTTGAGTGTTCAAGACAAATTCGAACCCTTTGTTTTCCAGCTTGCCTACGTTGCGGTACTGAACCGAAAAGCCCGAGGTTGCCGGCACATTCACTTCGAGCAGAAGTCCGTTCGTTTTTTTGACATAATAATCGATCTCCCCGTTGATCCGGTTGTTGAACAAACCGAAATCGACGCCGAAATCAGCCTGGCGGGTGGTCTCCCATTTCAGGTCCGGGTTGGCGATCTGCGACGGGCGCTGCCCGGCCGATCCTGCATAACCGGCATCCCCGGAAAAAAGCCCCAATTGGGGAAAATCCCCGATCTCGGAGTTACCCGTCAACCCGTAACTGCCGCGCAGCTTCAGGAAGCTGAGCACATTGTTGTTTTTGAGAAAACTCTCCTCGGTAACCACCCAGCCCAATGAGCCCGATGGAAAAAAACCATAACGCGAATTAGCCCCGAAACGCGACGAGCCATCCATGCGCGCGCTCGCCGACAACAGGTATTTATCGGCAAACTTGTAGTTCATCCGCAGGAAATAGGACAAGAAACGGAAATTGGTTTCCGAAGTACTCCCATCCGATTTGGTAGCCGCGCTGGCGATCTTTTTATAGGAATCGGACGGAAATTGCGTGCCTTCCACGAAGCTCAATTTCCGCTGCGATTGCTGATACGCCATCCCCAATGTAGCCCCGATGCCATGCAGGCCGAGTGTTTTGTCATAGGAGAAGAAGTTGTTGGTATTGTAATTGGTCAAAAATGTGGCATAGTTATTACCCAATCCGCTGGTGGCCTCGCTCACATTCCGCACATTCTGGCTTTGGTAATAACCTTCCTCATTCTGGTTTAAAAGGTCGATACCCAGTTCACTGCGGAATTTCAGCTCCGGCAGAATATTGAACTGTGCGTAAGCGTTGGTCAGGTTCCGGAATGAGGTCGCTTCGAATTTCGCATAGTTGATCGAGATCATCGGGTTGAAATAGAGCGGCACATTCAAATCGCCGGGAGGCGTTCCGGTCGGCAGGCCCGTTTCGGGGTCGGTGAATGGTGTCAGGGGAGTCAATGCGGCCATTTGAAGCGGGTTCGAGAATGCATTGTCACCCGGCAAACGGTGGTTAACCGTACGCGCCAGGCCCATCGACAATCCCACCTGCAGCCATTTGTAAGCCTGATGATCGAGGTTCATGCGCCCGGAAATACGTTGGAGCTCGTTTCCCACCAAAGTGCCTGTCTGATCCAGGTATTGCCCCGAAAGGAAAAACTTCGTTTTCTCGCTCCCGCCATTGACTTGCAGGTCGAGCTGCTGCATCGGGCCTTTCCGGAATGCCTGGTCCTGCCAGGAGTAGTTCTGCTGCTGGGGCGTATTGTAAGCACCCAGGCTATAATATTCCAGGAAGCCCCCCGCCCCGAGCATGTACTGGGTATAGGAATCAGGATCCTGGGTATCGGTACCGTCTATACGATCGCGATTATTGGCCGCCATCGTATAAAACTTCACGTATTCGTCCGCATTGAGAAACTTCACACGGCGCGTCGCTTCCGAGGAACCCAGCTGATAGTTCAGGCTCACGTTGGTCTTCCCGGCCTTTCCACGCTTTGTCGTGATCAGCACGACGCCATTGGCCGCGCGGGAACCGTAAATAGCGCCTGCGGAAGCGTCTTTCAGGATTTCGATGGATTCGATGTCATTGGAGTTGATGTCCGACAATGGGTTGGTGGCGCCGCCATTGTTGCTCAGATCGGCCGTGGTAACAGGCATTCCGTCGACCACATACAACGGCTGGCTGCTCGCGCTGATCGAAGAGTTGCCCCGCACGCGCACGTTGATCGCCTGCCCGAGCTTGCCGGTGCCGCTGTTGACATACACCCCGGCTGCCCTTCCTTGAATGGCCGCATCCACGCTCGTGACGGGCATATTCTGGATTTCGGTACCTTTCACCTGGGCTATATTGCCAGTAACGTCCCGCTTGATCTGCGAACCGTAGCCGGTTACAACCACTTCGCTGAGGCTTCGGACATCGCTTGATAGTTTGACATCGATGGTACTCCGACTGCCCACGACTATTTCCTGGGCCAGCATCCCGACAAAGCTGAATACCAGCACGGAGTTGGACGACGGTATGTCGATCGCATAGACGCCTTCCGCATCAGTCTGGGTACCGATGTTGGTACCTTTAAGTTGCACCGAAGCTCCGGGCAAGGGTGAAGCGTCATCACTGGTGGTTACCTTCCCGGTAATCCTGACGCCCTGTGCCGCAGCAGGCAGCCAGCAAGCCAGCCATGCCAGAAGCATTAATGGAAAAATTCTTCTCATAACAAGTTAGGTTTGGTCAATATTGGTTACTACGGACAAATATATTGTCACGAAACAAATAACCAAATTTTATTATGAGATTATTGACTTTGT
>DATMSL010000023.1:0-6712 GCA_035565435.1 Dyadobacter sp.
CTTACTACTATTATTTGTTTGCAGCAAAGCCCCGGAAGGCCTTGCTGGATTTTTACCAGAATACCCTTCACATTGCCGCCCCCGACGCCCGAAAAATGGCGCGGAAAAACTTCTATATTTTTGGGCAGACGCTCGTGGACCGCGCAGCCTTCCTGTTAGGGAAAGACCGGCAATTCTCTCACATTTTTGAAAACGAACAATACCTGATCGACATCCGCGATGCTGGGAGGGGAGGCATATTGCTGAGCGCGCATGTGGGCAACTGGGAAACGGCCGGTAACCTGCTGAAAGGCCGCATTACCCCGACGATCAACATCGTCATGTTGGATGCCGAGGTTGAGAATATCAAGAAATACATGGATCTGTCCACCGGCGGCTCGCGTTTTAAAGTGATCGCCATCAAGGACGACCTTTCACATATCATATCCATCCGTAATGCATTGGTGAACAACGAGTTCGTAGCCATTCACGCCGATCGTTACCTCGAAGGCGCCCGATACATTGAAATGGATTTCCTGGGCCGCAAAGCAAAGTTCCCATACGGCCCGTTTGTAATCGCTTCGAAGTTCAATGCACCGGTTACCTTTGTATTTGCAGCCAAGGATGGTAAATACAGCTACCATTTAAGCTCCACCAAGCCGATCGAGGGAAAAATGAAGCCCGAGGAAATCGCGGAGCTGTACGTGGAAGAGCTGGAACGGAAAGTGAAGGCATTTCCCGAGCAATGGTTTAATTATTTCAATTTCTTCCAATAATGATTGTTGCCAAGGACGCTATCACCGATTATATCCCGCACCGCCCGCCGTTTGTGATGGTCGATAACCTCGTGAAGGCCACGCGTGAGCTGTTCGAATCAGATTTTACGGTTACGGACGATAATGTGTTGGTGCAGGATGGATTTTTTCAGGAAACGGGGCTGATCGAGCACATCGCTCAGACGTGTGCGGCGTCGTTTGGTTACCTCGATCGGGAAGGAGGCGGAAAGCCGAAAATTGGTTTTATCGGGGCCGTGAGCAAAGTGCTTGTGACTGAGTTGCCTCCGGTTGGCGGCACGATCCGCACGGTGGTTACCCCCGTGCACCAGTTGGGAAATATTTACCTCGTAAAGGGCGAAAGTTTCCTGGATGGGCGTATATTGCTGGGATGTGAACTAAAAATCGTGGTAAGCGAGTAACCCCTAATAATTGATTAATGATTGCTTCCGAAATAGATATTGATATCCGATTCAGCGAAACCGATGCTATGGGTGTGGTATGGCACGGCAACTACCTGAAATTTTTCGAGGACGGGAGAGAGGCTTTTGGGAAAAAATTCGGATTGGAATACCTGGACATCCACGCCAAAGGCTTTGTGACGCCCATCGTGAAGTCGGAAATCGACCATAAAGCGCCGGTTTACTATGGACAGGTTATCCGGGTCATTACCCGGTATATTCCCACGAAATCGGCGAAAATACAGTTTGAATACGAGGTGATCAACGTTACCACCGGCCAGCTTTGTGCTACGGGTAAAACCATGCAGGTATTTCTGGACCGCGACTCCCGCGAACTGGAACTGATCTCGCCGGATTTTTATAAGGAATGGAAAGCGCAGTACGACCTATGATCTACATTGGTGCCGAGGTCATTATAAGCCCGCTGGGCGAGACTGCGGAGGATAACTGGGAGGCACTCAGTGAAAACCGCAGCGGGATAGCGCTGGCTCCGGCGGTCGGATTCAACAAGGAAGATATTCATTTAGCCAAAATTGCCGGCCTGAATGGCCCGTTGCGTTTTCAGCAGCTGGTAATTAAAGCATTAGGCGAATTGAACGAGCGGATCGACGCCTCGATTCTCGTATCCGAGCGAACGCTCGTTTTGATCAGTTCCACCAAAGGCGCGCTGGATGATAACCTGCATGACCAGTTTAGCGAAACGAATGCCGCTGTAAAGCAGCACTTCGGTCTGTTTCATATGCCCATTGTGATTTCCAATGCTTGCATTTCGGGCGTACTTGCGTTGAATGTGGCCGGGAATATGGTCGAAGCGGGGCAGTATGATCACGTCATTGTGGTTGGTTGCGATGTAGCATCCGACTTTGTACTGTATGGTTTTCAATCTCTTTTTGCCGTAAGCGACAAGCCTTGCGCACCATTCGATGCGGCCCGGAATGGCATTACCTTGGGAGAAGGCTGCGGGGCGGCGTTGGTTTCAGGGATAAAATCGGTTTTTAAAAATACGCCCCTGGAATTGCTCACAGGCACAAGTGCCAATGATGCAAACCACATTTCGGGACCGTCGCGGACGGGCGAAGGGCTGGTAAGAAGTGTGAGCAGGACGATGAATAAACACGACGTAGGGGCGGAAGAGATCGATTTCATCTGCGCTCACGGCACGGGCACGGTTTTCAATGATGAAATGGAAACCATTGCATTTGATCGCCTTTCGTTGTCGGATAAGCCCCTGAATAGTCTAAAAGGCTATTTCGGACATACGCTTGGCGCGGCAGGAGTGATTGAAACGGCCGTTTGTATGCAAATGATGCGGAATGGTATGCTGATCAGGAGTTTGGGCTACCGCGATGCGGGCACGTCCATGCCTTTGAATATTATTCTTGAAAACGAACCAAAAACGCTGCGGACAATCCTCAAAACAGCTTCGGGCTTTGGCGGGGGTAATGCTTCATTGATGATCAGGGATTTATGACGGTGATTACAGCATATTGCAACCTTCGGGCAGACGAATGCTTCGTGAACGGCCAAATAGTCGCGCGACGGGATGCGGGTTCGGAGGATTCCTGGTTCAAGCAGATTTACAAGCAGCAGGAATTGGTATACCCCAAATTTTACAAGATGGATGTGCTTTCGCAGGCCGGTTACCTGGCTTCGGAACTCATCAAGCGGGCCAATTCTACCATTTCGGATGCCTATGCGGACGATGAAATTGCACTGGTATTTGCCAATGCATCGTCGAGCGCGGAGACCGACCGGCGGTTTATTCAGTCTTATGCGAGTGGCGGCTCGCCGAGCCCGTCGCTTTTCGTCTATACATTACCCAACATCGTGCTGGGTGAAATCGCGATTCTCAACAAATGGTACGGTGAAAATATCTTTGCTGTTTTGCCTAAATTCGTTCCCGGTTTTTACCTCGATTACAGCCGGATACTGCTGGCATCAGGCAGCCGCGCGCTGCTGGGTGGATGGCTGGAAGTGACGGCAGGCAACACGGATGTTTTCCTTTTCATGGTGGAAGAGCAAGCAAGCGGTATGGAATTCAACGAAGAAAACCTCCTCCACCTGTCGCAGGCAGCTGCGGCATATTAACAGACGCTCAATTAATCAGCAATATGGATAGTTTAAAAGAAGACCTTAAGAAACAAATTATCGAGCAGCTTAACCTGGAAGACCTGACGGTGGCGGATATCGCGGACGATGCGCTGCTCTTCAATGACCAGGGCCTCGGGCTCGATTCGATCGACGCGCTCGAACTGATCGTGCTGCTCGAAAAATACCACGGTATCCAGCTGACGAACCCGGAAGAGGGTAAGGAGGCATTTAAGTCCATCGACACGATGGCGGCATACATCCGGAAAAGAAAAGCAGCTTAACCAACACACCGAATGGGCGTTTGCATTACCGGGATCGGCGTCGTGTCGGCCATTGGCATGTCGGTGGACGAGAACCAC
The DNA here is from genome assembly GCA_035565435.1 of Dyadobacter sp. Lineage (GTDB taxonomy): Bacteria > Bacteroidota > Bacteroidia > Cytophagales > Spirosomataceae > Dyadobacter. The sequence goes on from DATMSL010000023.1 coordinate 3,664, forward strand.
AGCGCATTGCGTGAGGGGAGGACGGGCATCGGGCCGCTGCATTACCTGCAAGGCACGAAGGCTTCTCTGGCTGGCGAAGTGAAGGCTTCCAACGACGAGCTGCGCGCCGCATTGGGCGTGGGTACCGAATACGTTTCCCGCACTTCTCTGCTCGGTTTGCGGGCGGCACGCGAGGCCTGGGGCAATAACAAGCGCTCCGGCGTAATCCGCACCGGCATTATTTCGGCCACGTCGGTAGGCGGTATGGACCGGAGTGAGGTTTTTTACAAAGATTATCTAGCCCCAAATAACCCCGATTACCGCCTGCTCACCACACACGACAGCGGCAGTACAACCGAGCGCATTGCAAAGGAGCTCGGTATAACAGGCTACATTAATACCCTTTCAACCGCCTGTTCCTCGGGTGTGAACGCCATTATGCTCGGAGCCCGGCTGATCCTGCAAGGCACGCTCGACCGCGTGCTAGTGGGCGGTTCCGATGCGTTGAGCGGCTTTACGATCGACGGTTTCCGGTCGCTGATGATCTATGATGATCAATGGTGCCGGCCATTCGACGAGACGCGCGCAGGGCTGAACCTGGGCGAAGGAGCCGGATTTCTATTATTGGAAGGCGAGAAAAGCCTTGAACTGACGGGTAACAAGCCTATTTGTAATGTGAGCGGCTGGGCCAACGCAGCCGATGCGTACCACCAAACGGCTTCGTCGCCTGACGGGAAAGGTGCTACACTGGCGATTGAAAATGCGATTCGCCGTGCGGGCATCGGGCTCGGGCAGATTTCGTATGTGAATGCGCATGGCACGGGTACGAAGAATAACGATCACTCCGAGTCGGTGGCGTTGCAGAACGTTTTTGGCGACCGCATTCCGCCATTCAGCTCTACCAAAGCATTTACCGGGCATACGCTCGCTGCCGCCGGTGCCATTGAAGCGGTGTTTTCGGTGCTGGCTATCCGGCATAACCTCATTTTCCCCAACCTGAATTACCGGACTCCGATCGCCGAAACCGGCCTGGTGCCGGCGACGCAGCTGGAAACCGGCGTGGAGGTGAATGCAGTGCTTTCCAATTCATTCGGTTTCGGGGGAAATAATTCATCATTGGTTTTGACGAAATATGAATAAACCGGCATTGTACCTATCGGCGGCGTCCACGATTTCGCACCAGCCTACTTTCCGCAATCCGGGCTTTTCCGGGGCATTGGAGCCGGTTGGAGCGTCTTCCGCATTGATCAGCCCTGATTATAAGGCCTATATCGAAGCCGGGTTGTTGCGGCGTATGAGCAAGATTCTCAGGATGTCGGTGGCGTGTGCCAAAGACTGCATTGAGCAAGTCGGTACTGGCCAACCCGACGCGATCGTGGTGGGTACCGGGCTGGGCTGTTTACAGGACACAGAGAAGTTCCTCAATACCGCACTGACCGTGGAGGGATTGCTGCCACCTACGTCATTCATCCAGTCGACGCACAACACCATGGCGGGGCAGATTTCGCTGAGCCTCGGCAACCATGGCTATAATATGACGCACACGCAGAACACGCTTTCCTTCGAACACGCGCTGCTCGACGCGGCCATGCTCCTGTGCGAGGGCGACCGTAACGTGCTCGTAGGCGCGGCGGATGAGCATATTGATATTCTGGAAGGTATTGCGGTTCAACTGGCATTCGAAGCCAACGCTCCGCTTACTTCCGCTGCTTCTTTTTTTGTGCTTTCTGCTGAAAACCAAGGCGGTGCAAAGGCGGTGTTGACCGATGTTTACACCAGCGGTGGAACGGAATATGGCCAGGAAGACATCGACGCGTTTCTGGACCGCAACGGTTTGCAGGCCGGTGATATTGACCTCGCATTGTATGCAGGGGTGCCTGTACAAGGCGCGGCACGGAACGTCGATTACCTGTCACTAGCGGGCGTTTATGCAACGGCTTCCGCATTTGCATTGCATTATGCTGTCGACGTTTTAGTGACAAATAATGAAGTGAGGAATGTGTTGATTTGTAATGGATTGAGAAAAAGTAACCTGGGATTAACCCTTCTGAAAGCCGTTGAAGCATAATCTTCTCATATTCTTCTGCATTACCGCGGCGGCGCTCAGTTCCATCATCTTTTGGGAGACGGATTATCTGTGGCTGGTGCTGGCGGGTATTGCGCTGCTGTTTATCGGCATGACGGCTTATGGCTCCGCGCAGATACGGGCCAATTATTTCGTTAAATCGATTAATAAGGGGCGCACGAAAGCCGTTTCGCTCACATTCGACGACGGCCCCGATCCGGATTCGACACCACGCATTCTCGATATATTGCTCGAAAACGATTTGAAAGCGACCTTTTTTGTGATCGGGAGAAAAGCGGTGAACCACCCGGAGCTGTTACGCCGCATTGTGGACGAAGGCCATACCATTGCGAACCACTCGTACAGCCATCATTACCTCATAGCACTGTTTTCGACGCAAAAGCTCAGGACGGATATTCAGCGGTGCAATGAGGCAATACGCGACATTACCGGTCGCGTTCCGGTGTTCTTCAGGCCGCCATTTGGCGTTACGAATCCACGGTATGCCACTGTTTTGAAGGACTTGCAAATGCAGTCCATTGGCTGGTCGCTCCGGAGCATGGACACGCGTGCGAAGAACAAGTACCAGCTCATCAACACCATCATTTCAAAATTAAAGCCCAAAGACATCGTTCTGTTGCATGACCACCTGTCGCTGACGGCCGATACGCTGCCGGACATCATCGGGCATTGCCGTGAAATGGGTATTAAAATAGAACCGCTTCCCCGGCTGATCGGGAAAGAACCTTATGAAAAGCATTAGAATACTCATCATCGTGGCCGTTTTAGTGGCGGCGCGTGGTTCGATGGCGCAGTCTTTCAGGCCGTCGGGCAGCCCTGAAAAGGTGCTGGCTGAGCTGAGAAAAACCTCGCTGGCGACCACGTCCATTCAGGCATCATTTACCGAAGAAAAGCACCTGGCGGTACTCAAAGAGCCAGAAAAATCCTCGGGATTGTTTTACTACCAGCAGAAGGACAAAATGCGCTGGGAACAACGGATGCCTT
>DATMSL010000024.1:0-40437 GCA_035565435.1 Dyadobacter sp.
CTGGGCGTTTACGGGAGCAAACAAATCCCGTTAAAAGTGACGATCAGCCATAAAGATAATAAGCTGTTTCTTCAGGCGACCGGCCAGCCTGCGTTTTTCCTGATGCCGGTTAAAAAGGATGTATTTAAAATTGATGCTGTAGGCCTAACGATGGAGTTCCGGCCGGAGCAAAAAGAAGCGACCATTACGCAGGCTGGGCAAGCCTTTCTGTTTACTAAGTGATGGTATGATAGGTATGTGAAATTTAGTATGTTAGCGGTTGTCAATGGGTGTGTCCATTGGTTCAAGCCCTTTGCTATCAATCACTTGTCTATCCTATGTCTTCTACCAGCGAAACCACGAAAAAGGCGCTCCACGCGATGAGCGCCCTGCAAGACCTTGAACAGCTCCTGGACGAGATCAAAAATAAGCCGTTAAGTAAATCGCTGCCGGAAAGTTTACCCTCCGAAATACCGGTTTCGGTCGAAGGTATCAGGAAGCGGCTCGCATTTCTTCTGGAAAAAACGGACCATGATTTTCCCTATCTGAGCGGGAAGCAGCAGTTTTCGGATGTTTCAAGACTGGAAGGGAATATCGAAAACTATATCGGGATGTCGATGGTGCCCACGGGCGTGATCGGCCCGGTGTCGGTGCTCGGCTCTATGGCGAAAGGTGACTTTTATATACCGCTGGCGACGAGTGAAGGCAGCTTGCTCGCATCGTACCATCGCGGCGCGCGGGCGTGTTACCTGGCCGGGGGCGCCACGTCGGTATGCCTGATCGACGGGGTACAGAGGTCTCCGGTTTTCAAGTTTGATAACCTGGGTAACCTTGGTACATTTTTGGTCTGGATTATCAGCCAGCTCGAAGAATTCCGCCGCATTACCGAGTCGGCCAGCCGCTATGCGAAGCTGATCGACATGAAATCCAATATTGAAGGTAACCACCTTATTCTCACATTTGAATATCACACCGGCGACGCATCCGGGCAGAACATGGTCACGATCTGCACGGACGCCATTTGCCAGCACATCATTCAGAACGCGCCGGTACAGCCACAATTCTGGTTCATTGAAAGCAACTTTTCAGGCGATAAAAAGGCGACCTCCCAATCATTCGCAAATGTGAGAGGCAAGAAAGTCACCGCGGAAATCACGCTCCCGCAAAAAATCGTGCATGACGTACTCAAAACGAGTCCGGAGGCCATGGCGGAATATTGGCGGTCATCGACGATCGGCACAATCCAAAGCGGTTCTATCGGCGCGCAGGGGCATTATGCCAACGGCCTTACGGCATTGTTCATCGCCACGGGGCAGGATGTGGCCTGCGTTTCGGAGGCATCGGTGGGCATTACGCGCATGGAACTTGTGGCTGACGGCGGCCTGTACGTATCGGTCACGCTGCCCAACCTCATCGTCGGGACCGTCGGTGGCGGGACCGCACTGCCTACCCAAAAAGAATGCCTCGAACTGATCGGCTGCGCCGGTGCTGGCAAGACCCGGAAATTTGCTGAAATATGCGGCGCATTGGTGCTGGCAGGCGAAATATCCATTGCGGCCGCGCTTTCGGCAGGCCGGTTTACCGCTGCACACCAGAAATTTGGCCGCAAAAGATGAAGCTACCTGCCCAGGGAAATGCGTTCAGCAATGCCGGGGAGAACAGCGCGCCGTTCTTCCGCCGGTTTTATATCTACCAAAAGGAGCGGTTTCCGTTGCTGGGCCACGGGTTGCTCGTGGCGGCATTCAGTTTCTCGGCCATTTCCTATTCGCGGATATGCCGTGGCGCAGAAGGATTTGTAGATGTCCGGACATTTGCGGTCGGAATTTTTACGACGATATCCCTTTTCCTGCTGGTGAGGATCTTCGACGAATTCAAAGACGCGGAAGACGACGCCCGCTTTCGAAAAGAACTGCCTGTTCCCCGCGGGCTTATCACATTCCGCGAGCTGGCGCTGACGGGCATCGTGGTCGCTATCGCGCAAATTTTGGTAAACCTGATTTTCTTCCCCAAAATGCTTTGGATATATGCGGTGGTAATCGGGTACCTGTCGCTGATGGGGAAAGAATTTTTCGTGACCGAATGGCTCAAAAAGCACCAGTTCTGGTACGTTACTTCACATATGTTCATCATCCCGCTGATCGATATTTACGCCAGCGGGCTCGACTGGCTACTGGCCGGCGTGAAGGCGCCCCAAGGCCTGTTTTTCTTTTTTGCAGTATCCTATATGAACGGCATTGTGCTGGAAGTGGGCCGTAAGATCCGCGCCCCGCAGCAGGAATCGGAGGGAGTGCTCACCTACACTTCGATGCTGGGGGTGTCCAGGGCTATCGGGTTATGGTTCGCGGTGCTGGCGGTAACCCTGTTGCTCAGCATGGCCGCTTCGGTATTTGCGGGTTATGGCCATGTGGTGCTGGCAGTTTTGGGCGTTGTGTTTCTGATTTGCGCATTGCCGGCGGTATGGTTTTGGAAGGCCAGAACCGCACAGCTTTCAAAAATGGTCGAATATGCATCGGCGCTCTGGACGATTGCGATGTACCTTACATTGGGTGCCGGGCCGATGATCTCAAAATTGCTGTTCCATTGATGCATTTCATTTCCGATACCGAACCCCACAAAGCAACCGGCGTCACCATTGGCGGCAAAGCCGGAAACCTATTTCGTTTAAAGGAATTCGGGTTGCCGGTACCGCACTTTGTGGTAATCCCGTGGGAGACATTGCGTGAGGATATTTCCGAATCCGGGCTTATTACCGGTTTGCTGAGTGCTTTTGAAGGAACCCGCCATTTCGCAGTGCGCTCGTCGGCGGCCGGGGAAGATGGTGCGGCGTTTTCGTTTGCGGGGCAGTTTGAAAGCTACTTGTGCGTCACGCCTGATGAATTGGCTGCGCGAATAGCGGATGTCCGGCAATCGGCGTTTTCGGAACGGGTAATGGCTTACCGGAGACATCACGGACTTTCCGATGTCGGCGGTGTGGCGGTGATTGTGCAGGAAATGGTCGATGCGGACGCGGCCGGGGTAGCATTTGGTGCTAATCCGCTCACGGGTAACCGGCAGCAGAAAGTGATCAACGCAGTTTTCGGCCTGGGCGATCGCCTGGTTTCAGGGGAGGTTAATGCCGATGAGTTTTTGTTGGAGGGAGTTGAAATACAGGCTGTTCTGGCAGATGGAAAGCAGACCGGACCGGCGTTGACCCATGAGCAGATTCACCGGCTCGGCCAGATACTCGATTCGCTCGAAATGGCATTGGGCCAGCCGCAGGATATCGAATTCGCCGTCAAAAATGATCAGATATACTTGCTTCAAACCAGGCCCATTACCACATTGAAAGCCAAGCCCTCGGGCAATTACATTCTTTGGGATAACAGTAATATCATTGAATCATACCCCGGCGTAACCACGCCGCTGACATTTTCTTTTATCAGCAAATCCTATGAAGTAGCTTACAAGCTTTTCAGTGCTTATCTGGGTGTTAGTGAGACGGTTATCGGGAAAAATGAAAGGGTGTTTGCCAATACGCTCGGCTTTCTGAACGGCCGGGTTTACTATAACCTTAAAACCTGGTACCATATGCTGGCCATGCTGCCGGGGTACAGCATTAATGCCCGGTACATGGAGGAAATGATGGGGGTAAAGGAGCAGTTCGATATCCCGGCGTCCTACCGTTTGCCGAAAGGAAAGGCCTGGTGGAGCATTGCTAAAATGGCCGGGCAAATGCTGTTCCGGTTCGGGGCGCTGCCGCGTAAGCGACGGGAGTTTATGCAGCTCGTGGAGGGTACGATCAGCGAATACAAGGCCATGCCTTTTGCGGAGAAGAGCGCCGGCGAGCTCATGCACTTGTATCTCAATTTCGAACGTAAGCTCTTGCTCGAATGGAAGGCCCCGTTGCTGAACGACTTTTTTGCGATGATCTGGTTCGGGATGCTCCAAAAACAATGCGGGCAGTTTCCAGGCGGCGGTAACCCGAACCTCCATAACGACCTGCTGTGCGGCAGCAATGACATTATTTCCGTGCAGCCGGTGCATCGGAGCATAGCCATCGCCGCGCGCATTGCCGCGGTTCCGGCGTTGAAGGATTTGTTTCTGACAAAAAATGAATATGCTATCCACGAAACGCTCAGCGCGGGCAAAGATCCGGAATTCGTTGAGGTAAAGGCCGATATCGACCGTTACATTGCCGATTTTGGCGAACGCTGTGTAGGCGAGTTGAAACTAGAAACGATTTCGTACGGCCAGGAGCCGGCACGGTTCATTAAAGTGCTGAAATCCTACGTGGAAACGGGCATTACCGACGCGCAGTTTTCCGGCGAGCGGGAAGACGTAATCCGCACGAACGCGGAACGGGAAATAGCCAGGCATTTGAGGGGTAAAATCATAGGTCAGTGGAAAATGCGGCTCACGCTGCGCTACACGCGCGAGCTCGTCAGCGCCCGCGAGAACCTGCGCTACGAGCGTACGCGCGCATTCGGGATCGTGCGGGAGATTTTCACCTTTATCGGAAAGCGGTTTTATGCCGATGGCTTGCTCGATAATGCCAGGGATATTTTTTACCTCACGAAAGAAGAAATTTTCAGCTATATCGAAGGCACGGCGGTGACGCAGGACATAAAAGCGCTCGTTGCATTGCGGCGGCAGGCATTTCAGTATTATCAGCAGTTGGGCCCGCTTTCGGAACGATTTGCTACCTATGGCGCGCCTTATAACGGCAACGATTTTTTCAACATCGACCGGGTCGAAAGGCCGGAGGGCGACTTGAAGGGCATTGGCTGTTCGCCCGGACGGATAACAGGGCGGGTAAGGGTAGTAGCCGACCCCGCGGAGGTATCTTCGATGAATGGCGATATCCTCGTCACTACCAGCACCGACCCTGGCTGGGTGACCCTTTTTCCGGGCGCGTCGGGCATTATTGTCGAGCGGGGCAGCTTGCTGAGCCATTCGGCGATTGTCTCCCGCGAAATGGGCAAGCCTTGCATTGTGGGGGTAACCGGCCTGCTGAAAAGCCTCAAAACAGGTGATGAGATTGAAATGGATGGCAGTACGGGCATAATCAGGACTATTTCCCGATGACGAAAGAGGATTTAACGAAAAGAGTCAATTTTGATATTATCCGGTACGCCAACTGCTGGGAGGATGCGGATATTCTGCTGGCCGGCCTTTCGCCCGCGTCGGGCAGCAAGGTACTTTCGATCGGTTCCGCGGGAGATAACAGTTTTTCTTTCCTCGTTACCGATCCCGAACTGGTCGCGGCTGTCGATATTAATCCCACGCAGCTTTTTCTGATCGAATTGAAGAAGGTTTGCATCCAAAATCTCGAATGGGAAGAAGCACTGGGCTTTCTTGGTTTCAGGCAGTCGGAGATCAGGTTACGGTGTTTTCAGACTTTGAAAAGCCAGCTGAGCAGTGCCACCAGGGCCTATTGGGAGTCGAACCTGGCGCTGATCGCCAACGGCGTCATCCACCAGGGGAAGTTCGAGCGGTACTTTCAGCTTTTTAGTGGGAAAATACTGCCCTGGATCCATTCCAAACGCGTGGTAGAAGCACTTTTTGAGCCCAAAACGGCAGAGCAGCAGGCGGATTTTTATCAAACCAAATGGAACACCTGGCGCTGGCGGCTGCTGTTCCGTATCTTTTTCAGCAGGTATGTGATGGGGAAATACGGACGCGATCCCGAGTTTCAAAAACAGGTCCAGGGTTCTGTTTCGAAGTTTATTTTCGAAAAAGCTGCGGCCCACCTCGCTTCTGTGGCCGCGCAGGACAATTATATTTTGCGGTACACGCTCACAGGCAGCTTCGACGAACTTTTGCCGCATTACCTGCAAAAAGAACATTATCCGCGGGTACGCGCCAACGTCGAGCGGCTGCATTTGAAGGAATGCTACGCGCAGGGAGCCATTGCGCATTATGGGAAGTTTCATTGCATGAACCTCTCGGACATTTTTGAATATATGGATGCCGGTTTGTTTCGGGAAACGGCTCGCGCGCTGATCGCCGGCACGGAACAGGCCGGCCGGCTGGCTTACTGGAACCTGATGGTACCGCGCCGGATTTCACAGATTTTGCCGGAAAATGTCAAATACCTACACACCGAATCCGAACGCCTGACAACCATGGATAAAGGCTTTTTTTACAAGGGTTTCATGATCGATCAGGTTATTCGGTAACGTGCCGCATTGCATAGCTATGAAAGAAATCATCCCTCCGCTCGTTCTCGCCTGTTGTTTCCTCGTACTTTTTGGCGTGGCCGAATTACTATACCATTTCGGAAAGGTCCGGGCTGAATGGACGCGCAAAATCGTACACATCGGAACCGGGCTGCTTACATTGCTATTTCCCGTCGTGCTGGCCAGTCATTGGCAGGTTTTGTTCCTTTGTGCGAGCTTCCTCGTAATTCTGCTGGCCAGTTTGAAGTTCGGCTGGCTGCCTTCCATCAATGCGATCGATCGTTTTTCATACGGCAGCGTTCTGTTTCCTATTATCGTTTACCTGCTTTTTCTGGTATTTCAGATCGCGAACAGGGGCCTGATCGTCTTCTATCTGCCGATCCTGGTCCTAGCGATTTGCGACCCGGTAGCGGCGCTGGTCGGGAAGCGCTTCCCTTTCGGAAAGTACCAGGTAATGGGTGGCGGCAAATCGGCGGCAGGTTCGCTGGCTTTCTTTGTGAGCGCGTTGCTGGTCACGGCCGTTACTGTTTCGGCATTCAACGATGTGCGTTCCGATATGCTGCTGATCCTGGCGGTCCCCGCGATAGCAACGATAGCCGAGGCGGTGGGTGTCAAGGGAATGGATAACTTTACCATCCCCGCAGGTGTGGTATCAACGCTCTGTCTGATATGATGATCACGATCACTGAAACCGGCCCAGGCCGTCCCGATTTTCACTTGTTTACGGAGCTGCCTGTGCGCATTTACCCGCCGGGCAGCATCAGGCTCAAAACACCGGAAACGATTCCGACCGATTTCCTGAGGGCGTGTTTTTTGGTAAAGGATGGCGAAGAAGCCGTTGCGAGAGCGAGTATTTATGATAATCCGCTGATGCAATATGCCGGGCGGCATGCGTTTTTGGTCGGGAATTACGAATGCGCCGACCAGGATGAATATGCGTCGGCGTTGCTGCTGCATATTGTTTCCACTGTTAAAAGCTGGGGAGGTACCTGCCTGATAGGCCCTATGAATGGCAGCACCTGGGAGGGTTATCGCTTCCTGGCCGATCATACCAATCCCCTTTTTTTTACGGAACTTCACCATCATTTGTATTACAACCGGCAATTCCAGGCGGCTGGTTTGGAGCCGATTGCGCATTATTACAGTAACATCGACCGCGGTATGGAGCTGGATCACCCCGAACTACTGGCCCGGGAGCAGGAGTTGAAGGCGCAGGGCGTGACGATCAGGCCGATCGACCTTTCGGATTTTGAAACGGAAGTTGACCGGGTTTATGACTTTAACCTGCTGGCTTTCAAGACTAATTTTCTTTACACACCCATCAGCAGGGAGGCGTTTTTGAAGAAGTATTTGCAAACAAAAGCCTATATCAATCCCGAACTCACGCTGCTGGCCGAGGACAAAACGGGTAACCTGGTCGGCTACTTTTTCTGCATTCATGATTTTTACAATACCCAAAACAAAAGGCTGATCGTCAAAACCCTGGCCAGGCATCCGGCGCCGGAATGGAGGGGGCTGGGACACGTGATCGGTAATCTGATTTACCACAAGGCCGTGGATCTGGGTTATACAAGTGCCATTCATTCGTTCATCTATGAGCAGGGCACTTCGACGAAACTGTCCACGCATTTCTCCGGTACCCATTACAGGAATTACGTTTTGTATGGAAAACACCTTGCCTGACCGGTTCAATATCACCGATCTTTTTCACGAGGCCGCACGTGTAAATCCGGACAAACCCGCGATCATTTACCGTGAAAAGCGCATTTCATTCGGGGCGCTGGAAACGGCGGTAACACAGACCGCCGCGCATTTCCTGCGCAAGGGTATCCGCAAGGACGATCGCGTGCTGGTGTTCGTGCCCATGAGCGACGACCTGTACCGGACCGTGCTGGCACTGTTCCGGATTGGCGCGGTGGCGGTATTCCTCGATGAATGGGTTAGTGTGAAACGGCTCGTCGAATGCTGCCGGCTCGCGCAGTGTGCCGCATTTATCGGGACGCTCAAGGGCCGTGTACTGGCCTGGCTTTTACCTGGTTTGCGATCGATTCCGTTGCATTTGGGTTTGAAATACGATACGGACGGAGCCGTTCCGCTGTTTCCTGAAACTGAGCACAACGATATTGCCCTCATTACATTCACAACCGGCAGCACGGGCACGCCCAAAGCGGCTATCAGGACGCACGGGTTGCTTTTTGAACAGTTCCGAGCGCTGATCCCGCTGATAGATCCGGCATCGGAGGATATTTGCATGCCGGTTTTGCCGATTGTTTTGCTCATTAACCTGGGCGCAGGCGTCACGTCGGTGATCGCTGATTTTAACCCGCGGAAGCCGGATACTATGAAGCCGGAGCGCATCGCGGCGCAGATCAACGGGTCAGGCGTTACTACCATGATTGCTTCGCCGTTTTTTGTCAGGCAAGTATCGCGGTACTTGAAGGGTAATGGATTGGTTTTAAATACTATACAAAAAATACTGACGGGCGGCGCGCCGGTATTCCCGACCGAAGCCCTCACTTACCGGGAGGCGTTCCAGCAGGCACATATCGGCATTGTGTACGGGTCAACCGAGGCGGAACCGATGAGCATGATAGCCGTCGACGAGCTGATTGCCTCAGAGACGGACAAGGGCTTGAATGTCGGAAAAGTGGAGACGGCGGCGACCGTAAAAATTATCACGATCAGAGACGATAACATTACGGCAACGAATGAAGACGCACTTTCCGCACTCGAAGTTGCGCCGGGCGAGATCGGGGAGATCATCGTTTCGGGAGACCATGTGCTGCGGGATTACCTGAATAACCCGGAGGCATTGAAACGCAATAAGATTTTTATTGGTGACAAATGCTGGCACCGTACCGGTGATAGCGGCTTCCTGAATGGCAACCTGTTCCTCACCGGCAGGTGTGCGTCGCTCATCCGCACACCGAATGGGCTGCTGTCGACGTTCCTGTTTGAAAACCGCTTCCAGACGATCACAGGGGTGGAAATGGGTACGGTCATGCTGTTGAACGGCCAGCTTACAGCGGTGATTGAGCTGGACGATAGCGCTCAGCGGAATGCCGTTGCGGCAGCAATCAAGTCTTTGCCCGAGGCATTCGGGGATATTGTTTTTGTTCCCAAAATTCCGAGAGATCCGCGGCACAACTCCAAAATTGATTACGAAAGGATGAGGAGTTTGTTGTCACGCCGAAATTAAAAAGCCGACCGGGAATTGCTCCCGACCGGCTGTGTTCAAGGTGAATGAGGAATGAATCAGACCAGATCGAACCGGTCGAGATTCATTACTTTGTTCCATGCCGCCACGAAATCTTTGACGAACTTCTCGCCGGAATCGGAGCTGCCGTATATTTCGGCAATCGCCCGGAGTTCGGCATGTGATCCGAATACGAGGTCGGCGCGGGTAGCGGTCCATTTAGGCTGGCCGCTGGCGCGGTCGGTTCCCAGGTAGGTTTCTCTATCCGGTCCCATCGCTTTCCAGGAAGTGTTCATATCCAGCAGGTTCACGAAGAAATCGTTGGTGAGCACACCCGGACGCTGCGTGAACACACCGTTTTTGGAACCGTCGAAGTTCGTATTCAATACTCGCAAACCTCCCAGGAGTACAGTCATTTCAGGAGCAGTAAGCGTGAGTAGCTGGGCTTTATCTACCAGCAACTCTTCGGTCATCGCGCTGAATTGCGCGCCACGGTAGCTGCGGAAGCCATCGGCGATCGGTTCCAGGTAACCCACCGATTCAATGTCGGTCTGCTCCTGTGTCGCATCCGCCCGGCCAGGTGTGAATGGAACGATAATAGCATGACCAGCGTCCTGCGCGGCTTTCTCCACGCCCGCCGCACCAGCCAATACGATCAGGTCGGCGAGTGAAATCCTCTTACCGGTTGATTGCGTGCTGTTGAACTCCTGCTGAATGCTTTCCAGTGTGCCGAGTACCTTTTGCAGCTGTGCCGGGTTGTTCACTTTCCAGTCTTTCTGCGGAGCGAGGCGAATACGCGCGCCGTTTGCACCGCCGCGTTTGTCGGAGCCACGGAATGTCGAAGCCGAAGCCCAGGCTGTCGAAACCAATTCGGAAACGCTCAGGCCGGACGCCAGAATATTCGCTTTCAGGCCGGCGATATCGCTGTCGTTTACCAATTCGTGGTCAACTGCGGGGATCGGGTCTTGCCAGATCAGCACTTCCGAAGGGACGTCGGCACCCAGGTAGCGGGCACGCGGGCCCATGTCGCGGTGTGTGAGCTTGAACCACGCGCGGGCAAATGCATCGGCGAATGCGTCCGGATTTTCAAGGAAATGGCGTGAAATCTTCTCGTAAACCGGATCGAAACGCAGCGAGAGATCGGTGGTCAGCATCGTAGGACGGTGCTTTTTGGTGCTGTCATAGGCGTCAGGGATAATATCACCGGCATCTTTGGCCACCCATTGATGCGCACCGCCGGGGCTTTTGGTAAGCTCCCATTCGAATGCAAACAGGTTTTCGAAGAAATTGTTGCTCCATTGGGTAGGAGTGGTGGTCCAGATCACTTCCAGGCCGCTGGTAATAGTATCGGCACCTTTTCCGGAACCGAAACTGTTGTTCCATCCTAATCCCTGATGTTCGAGATCCGCACCTTCAGGCTCTGCTCCGACATGGTCGGAAGGGGCCGCACCGTGCGTTTTACCGAAGCTGTGGCCACCGGCGATCAATGCAACGGTTTCCTCGTCGTTCATAGCCATTCGCCCGAATGTGTCGCGAATGTCGTGGGCAGCGGCAATTGGATCGGGATTACCGTCCGGACCTTCGGGGTTTACATAAATCAAACCCATATGCGCCGCGCCGAGCGGTTCTTCGAGGTGGCGGGAGTGCGTCCGGCCATTTGGATTCTCGTCGGTCGATACTACGCCCTCCTCATCCAGACCCGGCTTGCCATGCGCATAGCGGCGGTCGTTGCCGAGCCAGGTCGTTTCCGATCCCCAATATACGTCTTCGTCCGCTTCCCATACATCCGCACGCCCACCGGCGAAGCCGAATGTTTTGAAGCCCATCGATTCGAGTGCGATATTACCTGCGAGGATCAGCAGGTCGGCCCAGGAAATTTTGTTGCCATATTTTTGTTTGATAGGCCAAAGTAAACGACGGGCCTTGTCGAGACTGACGTTGTCCGGCCAACTGTTTAAGGGTGCAAAGCGCTGCTGGCCCGAACCGCCACCGCCGCGGCCGTCGAACACACGGTAGGTACCCGCGCTGTGCCACGCCATACGGATGAACAAGGGGCCATAATGCCCGAAGTCGGCCGGCCACCAATCCTGCGAATCGGTCATCAGTGCATGAAGGTCTGCTTTAACTGCTTCCAGATCGAGGCTTTTGAATGCTTCCGCGTAGTCAAATTGTTCTCCCATCGGATTGGAGCGGGACGAATGCTGGCGCAGAATGCTCAATTTCAACTGGTTTGGCCACCAGTCGCGGTTTCTGGTACCGCCGCCGCCTACATTGTGATTCAGTGTCCCATTGTGAAATGGACATTTGCTAATGTCGTTTGATCCGTTTTCCATTACGATAAGTTCATGTGTTAAACCATATTGCCTGCCTCTGGTATTTGTGCAGCGGGATAAAGGTATAATACTGAAATTGATTGTCAAAATTGATTAATTCTATAATTCAATAGCGAAAATCTATTTCGTCGCATTGTCAGCCCGTTGCGGTCGCGAAGGCGTGGCGGCTGACACACGAACTTTTTGGAAGCCCGTTCCGGAACGTCGGAGGACGCTAAGAAGCGGTAAGGTAGCCGGCCAAAGCGATGTCTTCCAATAATCCCGGCGCACCTGGCAGCCAACCCAGCGTCTCGCGGGTTTTTTCGCTGGATGCTACGCAGCCGATACCCGCAAAATGCTGGAACCAGGTGAAATGGGCCGCTGCGGCATCACCGGTTTTGCTAACCACGGGCAGTCCCAGGCCGGTACCGATCGCCTGTGCGATTTCCCTGAACGGAATGCCCGGTTCGGCCACAGCGTGCAGCACTTTCAACGACGGACGCTGCTCTACGATCAGCCGGTACAGCACCGCGGCGTCGTGCCTGTGCACGGCAGGCCATGGGTTACTGCCATCCCCGATGTAGGCCGATTCCCCCTTTTCTTTGGTAATGCCAATGATCATGGGCACAAAACCGTGGTCGCCGGCGCCATGTACGCTGGGAGGCAAGCGCACCAGGTACACGTCCACGCCCTGGGCTGCTACCGCGTTCGCCGCCTCGTCGGTAGCCGCGCGTGGGATTTCGTCAGACTTTGCATTCAGGGCATCGTCTTCGGTTACGGGCCGGTCGTAGCGCAAAAGGCCCATGCCCGTGGTGACCACGAGCGGCTTTTCAGAGCCAGTCAATGCCTGCCCCAGCGTTTCAATGACTTTCCGGTCGGCTTCACAGTTTGCTTTGAACTGGGAAAAATCGTGGTTGAAAGCCGTGTGGATGATGGCATCGGATCCGGCTACACCACGGCGGAGTATTTCGGGGTCGTTCACATCGCCCAGCAGCGGCGTAGCGCCGGCGGCAGCCAGTTGCCCGACCGACTTCTCCGACCGGACGAGCCCCAGTACTTCATGGCCATTTTTTAAAAGTTCACTTACAATGGCGGAGCCCACAAATCCTGAGGCCCCTGTTACAAATACACGCATGTTGGTTTCAATTTTGTTTGATGCAAAATTGACATAGCGCTAATGGGCAAGCAAGGTCATTTGACCATACTTTGAGCTTCGCGTTGCAGTTGCGCGTGGCGTATGCGTGTGAGGGTTTTCAGGGAAATGCCGAGGTAAGCGGCGACCATTCGCAGCGGCAGGCGGGCGAGGTAGTCGGGATGGGTATTGACAAAATCGGCATAACGTTCTTCGGGAGTGCCGCTTAGAATGGTCAGGATACGATTGCGGTTATTATAAATGGTACGGGAAATGAGTCGTTCCGAAAACGTTTTGAGTTCGGGGATATCTTTCAGCAATGTATCAAAGTCCGGTTTGGTCCAGAGCAGTACCTCGCTCCGTTCCACCGCTTCGATATTTATCAGCGATGGGGCTTGCTTGTCGTAACTTTCGACATCCAGCGTCCAGGTGTGCTGCGGGGAAAAATGGAGGATATGCTCATTACCATCCGGCTTGATATGGTAAGTCCGGAGCAGTCCGCTGGCAATGAATATCTTATGCCGGCATATTTCTCCGGCGGTGAGCAACGCCTCATTTTTGTGCAGGCGGCGCACAGTGGCCAGGCTGCTGATCTGCCTGATCGTTTCGCCGGGCAGGCCGGATTGGGAGGCCATGTAGTGTTCAAAATCGGTATGCATTTACCAAAGATAGAAAAAAGCGGTCCCGGTTGGAGCATATCTCCGGTTCCCTTCTTACCTTAGGCGCCAGAGCCACCGTTATTCCCGATAGCATTACTTGCGACATTTTTATTTAATTCGATGCGTAAAACTGCACTGATTACCGGGCCCACTTCGGGCATCGGCCGCTTTACCGCCCTCGAACTCGCGCGACAGGGCTATGATCTGATATTGGTAGCCCGGAACGAGGCAAAGGCCCGCGAGCTGCAACGGGAAATCGGGCATAGTGTGAGTACCGGTTTTGTCCAATGCGACCTATCCAGCATTGCGTCCGTCAAGCAGGCCGTGGAAGAGATCCGGGACAACTATCCACAGATCGATTTGCTCATCAATAATGCCGGGCTGATCGTCCAGCATCGCCAAACGACGGACGACGGTATCGAAATGACCTTCGCTACCAATCACCTAGGGCCTTTTATGCTTACCACCGGCCTGATCGATTTGCTCAAAGCGGCTGATGCCGCGAAGGTCGTGAATGTTGCATCCGAGGCGCATTTCTTCGCATTCAGGTACCAGACGGCCAAGCTGGCCAATCCGCCGCATTATCACGACCTGCTGATTTACGGCCGTTCCAAACTGGCCAATATCCTCTTTTCCAATGAGCTTTCGGAACGACTCGCGCCGTTTGGCATCACTTCCAATGCCGTGCATCCCGGCATGGTTTCCAGCAGTTTCGGTGGGAATGGTAATGGGGCTACCGCGTGGTTTATGAAAGTTTTCAAACCATTTTTCCGCACCCCTGAACAAGCCGCCGCGGGCATTGTGCACCTGGCCACAGCACCTGAGCTGAACGACGTTACGGGGCAGTACTTTGCCAATGGGAAACCGGCGAGATCTTCCTCCAAAGCGAAAAGCCGGGTACTCGCGCGTGAGTTATGGACGTTTTCCGAGGCTCTGACGGAGGCGGTTTTGACATAATTCTATAAATCCGTTTCCTGCTCTCGGCCTATGTACGCAACTAGTTCTTCGCCGATTGACCACTTGTGCCGAAAATTCCACTGCTGTTGACGTCGTTCGCTGGCAACGTAAATGGGGAATGGCGGCGCACATTGCACACACGATTACGGGCCTGTATTACCAAGAGCCGGCGGAGTGCAGTACAGCGTGGACCGGCCCAATGGAGGGTGTTTACAGCTACGAAAACGGGTTTTGCGTGCGGGTGGTGACGGAACTGGCGGGTGTGAAGCTCAGCATCGTGAGGAAACAGCGGCCGCTGTAATGAGCGTTTGGAAATAAATGCCAGCTCGTATATGATATATCGTTCGGAAGGTTTCCGAGTGATCATCATCCCAAAAATAACCACTCAATCCTTACACCACAGGCGGTTCCAACGCCACATCCCGCTCCATGGCGAGCAGAAATACCGTCGAGATAATCAGTCCCGCGCCGATGTAGTCCATCAGAAGGAACGGTACGCCGAGCCAGCTCACGGATAGGAGCGCGGCGGAAAGCGGTTCGGCGGAGGTGAGGAGGCTGGCTTTCTGGCCGCCGATCAGTTTTACGCCGGTGAGGTAGGCGTAAAAGGGGACGAGGGTGCCGAAAAGGACAACGAATGCGGTGTAGGCGTAGGTGTGCACGTCCCAGATGCCGTCGGTGTGCCAGGGTGCGCGCACGAGTGAGATGCCGATGCCGCCGATAAGGAGGCCCCAGCCGATAATGGTGGTTTCGTGGTACCTTTTGAGCAGCGATTCCGGTTGGATGGTGTACATCGCCAGGCTCACGGCTGAGGCGAGGCCCCAGGCTAGCGCGGTGCCCGAAATGGCCAGCTCGCCCGGTTTCCCGTGCGTTACGAGCAGGAATGTACCCAGCATGGCTACAGCGATGGCCACGAGGTTGAGGGGCCGCAATGGCTTTTTGAACTTAACCGCCAGGTAAACGGCGATGATAATGGGGCTGGTAAACTGTAATATAGTAGCGGTGGCGGCATTAGAATGTTTAATGGCCGCGAAATAGGTGTATTGGACGGTGAGCATGCCCAGGATACCAAAAGACAGAAGACGGATCGCGTCGCGTTTGTCTTTCCAGGGGGCGAATGTATCCGCATTTTTTCGGGCCTTGCTGATGGCTACGAGGACTATCCCGGAAATGAGCATCCGGACCGACATCAGCCATTCGACACTGATGTGCTGCTGTTGAAATAAAAACTGACTGAATGTGCCTGATACACCCCACAAACTGGCGGCCATCAGCACCATAGCGATTCCCTTCCCCGCCTGATTACGCATTTGACTTTGATAGAATTAAATTGTTGCGCAAAATTAATTTTGGTCAGGCGTAATTTTTCCTCGATTTTGAGGGCAAATTTGCAATTTTGTTTCGTTGTATTGACCTTATGATTACACTCGACTCATTCGACATTGCCATTCTGGCGATCCTGCAAGCCGATAACACCACGCCCCAGCGCGATATCGGGGAGCGGATCGGGCTGTCGGCACCTGCGGTGCAGCGGCGTATCAAGCGACTTCGGGAAACTGGTGTGATCAGAGCGGATATTTCGGTGCTCGACCCCGAAAAACTGGGTCGGCCGATTACGATTCTCACGGAGGTGAAGATGGAAGTGGAGAAGGTGGAGGTCATCAAACAAGCCAAGGCGATTTTCAGCAACGCCCCGCAGGTGCAGCAATGCTATTATGTGACGGGCGATGTAGATTTTATCCTGATACTGGTCGTTTACAGCATGAAGGAATATGAAGAACTGACCCAACAACTGTTTTTCGGGAACAACAATGTTAAGAGTTTTAAAACCAGTATTGTACTGGATATTGTAAAAGCCGGATTGAGTATTCCGATCAATAAGCCATAACTTTGGCGCACGTCATCGACAAAATCTTTTTAGCCAACATGTTTTCGATTAAGAATCTGCTATCCCGGTTCCGTGGCTCCCAGGCCGGTCAACCTGTTGAACCTCAGTATTATTTATCCGTTTGCTGCATTGTAAAAGACGAAAATGATTACCTGGCCGAATGGCTGGATTATCACCGGAAAATCGGGGTTGAGCATTTTTATATTTATGACAATGGCAGCAAGAGCCCTGTTCGGCATGCCATTGCCGCGCTCGGTTACAGCGATTGGGTGACGGTGACGCATATTCCCGGGCAGAATATGCACGTGAAAGCCTACCAGCATTGCCTCGATAACTTTGGTTATAATTCAAGATGGATCGGATTCATTGACATGGACGAGTTTATTGTACCCAAAAATGAAAGTGCAAGCCTGCCCGGATTACTTGAAAAATATGAGAATTACGGTGGCCTTGGGCTGTCGTGGTTGATATTTGGTTCGAATAATCATGTTGAAAAGCCTGCCGGCAGCCAATTGGAAAACTTTACCCGGAGATCGGAGGTTTCTTTCCCGCCTAACCGCCATATTAAAAGTATTGTCCAGCCGCGTTTTGTGCAGTCGGCTTACAAATCGCATTGTTTCAAATTCAAACCGGGGTATTCCTGTGTAAATGAACATTTCGTCCCCATCGAAGAGGCATGGGCCGACGTAAGCGTGGATACGATCCAGCTAAATCATTATTATTGCCGGTCGTTGGAGGAGTATCGGCAAAAGGTGGAAAGGGGTATCAGCGATACGAAACGCAAACGCAAATTGGAAGAATTCCACAACCACGATCACGAATCCAATGTGGTGGAGGACACGACGATTCTGAGGGTCTTGGAGAAATTGAAAACGACACACAACAACTGAGTTGACAAATAAAATCCCCGGAAATCGTTCCGGGGATTTTATTTGTGCCGATAACCGTGCTTCTATTCCCGCGATGGGACGCCGCTGGTTTGCGTTGCCAGGTTCCGGTAATTGCCCGTGGTACCTGTGTGGTTTTTGGTGTTTTTGGGCGCAGAGCCGCTGCCCTCCTTCACGGTCACATCTGATTCGGTGAGGTTTTTACGGCGTATCGCAATAGCTTCTTTGGAAAACAGCATCGAATTGTTGTCTTCGCGGTCGGAATACCTGCCTACGTCGTTGGCGTTTTCATGGGTGGCGCCTCCCGGACGGTTGCTGCCATCGTTTTCGCTGCTTTTTTGAGCCACCTGGTCGGTAGGATTGGGCTTACCCGACTGGTCGGTGCTTTTTTTCTCGCTTTCGGGCGTAGGTGTTTGCACGCCCTGCCCCGTAGCCTTCGTCGTTTTCGATTTGTCGGTGGAACTGCTGGTACTTTGTGCAAACGCTGCCGTGGTTGCGCAGAAGCATACCATGGCGGCGGTGATCATTATTTTTTTCATGCTACCTATCAGTTAGTTGTTGATTTCTTACCGTGAATATAGCCAAAAATTGTGCCAGCGAATCGTCGGAATGCATGGAGATTTTTAATGTCTGACGACCGTCCGGTCAGGGCGTTTTATTGATAAATTTCGCTTTGGATTTAACATCGGTGCGGAGCACACTTTGCTGGCGGAAACGGCGAAGGTAGCGCTGGGCAATGCTGTCGAGGGCAGCGCTTCTTTTTTTGGTTTTCTTTCCAAAAAACGTCACAACCTTGGTCGGTTCGGTGATCGTTTGCCTGGTATCGGTATCTTTCCAGCGGCCGTTGGCGTCCCATTCGGTGTAGCCTTCGGGAAAGTAGTTGCTAATGACGCTGTCGCTGAAATTCTTCCACTGCTGTTCGCTCACGGTCCCGCCGCCCGGAATGTCTCTGCCGAAATAGAGGTCGCTGCGCTGGTAGCCCGCGCAGGAAGCAAGGCCCAGGCAGCCGAGGAATGCCCATTTTTGAATGCATGTAAAGTTGATCATCGTTCAGGTTAGTGAGCGTGAAAATTTCGTGTTGTAATTTAATGTACCCATATCCATACAACAAGTTACTAACCCGGATTTTCTTACCTTTGCGATCCTCCCGTTAGTAAATCCCGTTCGAGTCATCAACTAAAATCAAATGGTTATGCAAAAAATCGTCCCGCATTTATGGTTTGATAAGGAAGCCGCAGAAGCGGCGGAGTTTTACGCGTCGGTATTTCCGGAATCCCGTGTGATGAGCGTCACGCGGATGGAAGACACGCCTTCGGGCGACGCCGATATGGTCATATTCGAGCTTTGGGGTCAGAAATTCATGGCCATCAGCGCCGGCCCGATTTTCAAACCCAATCCTTCTATTTCATTCATGGTCAATTTCGATCCGTTGCTGTTCGGTGGTTCGAAGGAGTCGGCGCGCGCGAAAATTGACGAGGTCTGGAACAAACTGGCTGACGGCGGAAATGCATTGATGCCGATCGGCGAATATCCTTTCAGCGAGCGGTATGGCTGGGTGCAGGACAAGTACGGCGTTTCGTGGCAGCTCATCCTGACGAAAGCCGAGGGAGAGCCGAGGCCGCCGATCATCACCTCGCTGCTGTTTGTCGGGGACCAATGCGGCAAGGCCGAAGAGGCAATTAATTTCTATTGCTCCGTTTTCGAGAAATCCAAACTGGGCTCACTCCATCGCTACCCCGAAGGCCACGCGCCGGACAAGCCTGGTACCGTCATGTTCGCGGATTTCAAGCTGGACGATTCCTGGTTCACTGCGATGGATAGCGCCCATCAGCACAAATTCGGCTTTAACGAGGGGATTTCGCTGGTGGTGAACTGCGACGATCAGGAGGAGCTGGATTATTTTACCCAAAAATTATCGGCGGTACCGGAAGCTGAACAATGTGGTTGGATCAAGGACAAATTCGGCGTCTCGTGGCAAATCTCTCCCATTGAACTGGAAGAAATGATGGTAAACGGCACCCGTGAGCAGGTCAACCGGGTAACGCAGGCGTTAATGCCGATGAAAAGGCTCCAAATCGCGGCGCTGAAAAACGCTTTTGAAGGAGTATAGAACATTTAAAAGGTCGACGGCGTGTCATGACTGCCGTCGACCTGCATTTGAAAACACCTTAACTTCCGGCGGGAACGATAAACTCGAATGATGGCCCGATGTTGTAGCCGGGTTTGCCCGGGAAGGGCGTGGCGCACAGTTTCTGGGCGGTCAGTTTGAGGTCGTACATGACGCCCACGGTATTGTCCAGCATTCCCGGCTGGCCGTTGAACGTCGTATGAAGCCCCGAAAGCAACGAATAATAGCTCGTATTGAACTCGTTCATCCGGTTCCATTCCTCGCTGCCGACGGGCAGCATGCTGGTTTTAGTATTGGGAAACAATGGGAAAACACCGTCGGGCGAAAACGGGATGGTCGGCCCGGAGAACGAGTACCCATTCGGCGCGGCGTCGTCTTTTACCAGTCTCTTTCCCTTGTAGAGTTCCTCAAAACGGTAGTAATGCGCGAGTTCATCTTCCTGATCGAGCGGGGAGGTGGAAGTGCCTTCTCCTTGCTCGATGATGATGTTAATCGCGTCGATTGCGTTTTGTTTGGTATAAATAGGAAAAAGCTCGTCGGCAGGGAAGAACGACGAAGTGACTTGTTTGCTTTTGTCGCCCGGTAAGTTATCCGGCGCCAGCTCTTCTATCTTCTGTTGAATGGCCTGGTAAAATTGCCCGATCGTGCTGTATGTGGGCATTTCAGCAAGATTAACCGACTTGAAAACAATTGGATTCTCCGGTTCTTCAATTTCCATAAACACATTTTTGACGACATCCGCCGAGTATTTTTCAAGCCCTACGATGAGCCCGTTACCGATGCCCATCGGCAATGGGCCGGGGTATTCGGGTACAAAATCGGCGCTGTTGATCACCGGGTGGCCGCCAAGGGCGTTCAGGATATTCGCGGCGATGGTCATATGCAGCATTTCCTCAATCACGATCGAATGGATGATCTGCCGCTGCACGGCGTTGGTGCCGGGGTTCAGCGAGAACATCGCCGTGAGGTAGGGCGGGATCGTCGAATGTTCCAGTTCGATGGCGTTTTGAACGAGCGGATAGAGTTCTTCCAGGGCATTGGCGCTCAATGCCTTCTCGATATATCTTGAATCTATTTGTAGCATGGTGGATGAATTTTAAACCGTAAATCACAGATTTTCAAACAAGTCGTTGGTGGCGGAGAAGCCCGGGAACGATCCGTTTTTCGCTTTCACAGCTTCCCGGTAACGGGTTTGTTTGTCGGTCAGCGCTGTACCGGGCGCCACCGGATTCGCAGCCCTGGCCTCTCTGGCCTCGGACCTTACCACCGGTTTTGGAGCTATTTGCGGATTGTTGAGCCAGTTGAGAATGGTATTGCGCTTCGTGGAAGACAAATCACGCGTTACCGGCATGTGCATCGTATCGTTCATATCGCGTGAGAAAGCAAAAATCAGGATCTTCTTTTTCTCAGCGAGTGCCGCAGGATCGGCCAGGTTCACGACATATTTGCTCATAATCGGGTACAGGTTGCTGTACTGGATCATCATTTCCGAAATATCGCCCCAAACCGGGTTCGCGATTTCCTGGAAATAGTCCCGCAGATGTATCACGACTTGTTCCGTACCGAATGCCTGGTCGACCGTTGCAGTTTGGTAGGTGATGAAGTAGATCTGCCCGTCGATGTAAACCCTGGGACTGTAAATGGCGTTGCCGGTGATCGGCATTTGTACTTTGCCATCGGGGCCGGTGGAAATCTGGCCGTTGAAAGAAAGCCCGTCTGTCGGAAAGTTATTGCCGTAAACTTCGGAGATCGGGCTTTTGGGGCCTTTGGGAGTATCCGGGGTCGGAGGGTCTACCGCAACGGTAATACCGGTGTTCGGGAACGGTTTGCCCCATTGGTAAGCATAAAAATCGATATTCACCGATTGACCGTCATCCAGGCGCTGGATGAAATTATCGGCCCGGGCTACGAGGCCGTCGATGGCCTCGCGCGCGATGATCGCAAACTGTCCCGGCTGGCTTGTCGATGGCGTAATTAACAGCAACTGGCTGTTGCTCAGTGCGGACATTGTCGTGTCCGGCAAATTGTTAAAGGAAACGATCCCGCCTGTCTGGTTAAGCCAATTCGGGTCGGATTGATAGTCCAACGCCCCGATTTCGATAAAATCATTTGGACTAATGTAAAAAGTCGGCGTCTGAGGGCTCGCTACGCCCGTTTGCGGCACTTTGCTAACGGCCAGGCGCAGATCCTGTGTGTAATTAATAGTGCCAACTGAATCGGCTACCGGAAAGCTTGCCCCAAAGTCGATACTCAGGCGTTTGGAATCGGGTTCTACCAGGAAATTCGAGGTGCTGAAAAAAGTACCGCGGGCGCTCGGCGTGTAGTTGATACCGTACAACCTGCGCGCGGGCGCAAAAGTGAGTGGCTCGCCTTCGAAATAAGGCCCGATAGAACCCATGATCCTGCCCAGCGAAAACCGGCCGTCGTTATGGCTGTAATAGTAGCCGAACGGGTTCATATTAATGGCGAGCGTGTTATTCTGCGTGGTTGCGCGCAATGTTCTCAGGAAGGCCGACTGTTCCGCGAGTTCGCCCCATTCGATGTTGGTAATTACCGAAGTCCAGGTTGCTCCCAACGGCTGTCCGTTACTTTTACCACCGTCGAGCTGTCTCATTTGAAGATCGCGGAACGAGGTGGTGGTGATATCGCCTTTGAAAAGCAGGTCGCCATTGGCCGCGCAAATGCGGAGCTGGACGCACCACAGTGCGGAGTACATCTGGGCATCGGGGTCGAGGTCCACCATTTTACCCGTCGGACGCCCCTCGGCACCCACCACGGCCTGGCCGATGATAATGTCGTCGGCCTGGGAAGCCTGCGTCGTGCCATCCGGCAGGAAAATCTGCTTTACCACGCAGTTCTGAAAATCGAAAACCGCGCCGCCCTCCGGATTCCACCAGCCATTGGTGGCACCCTGGCCGGGGTCCTGGAAATTGGGTTGAAAAGTGGCATTGTTGTAGTGGGCCGTGTCGTTGTTGACCGTGCTGACATCGGACAGGAAGTCGCCCGTGAACACGAGCCTTGGCGCATGAAGATAAGACATGGTGTTTTAATTTATTGTGAGGATAAAATTCTTTAAGCGGCTGTATTCCAGATGATGAAATGTTGCAGCCATGCTCCATTGTATTTTTTGTAGATCCAAAGCATCCTGCCGGTTTCCGAGGCTTTTTCGCCGGTTTGTTTGTCGGTAGTCGTCTGTTGGTAAATCGCCCATTCATAGGCAAGATCTTCCCGGATCTCGATATCCTGCGATTCGTAGGATATCTGAATGTAAAATGCATCGAACCACGAGCGGAGGAATTCAACGCCGCCGGCTTTTGTATGGATAACCGGCGAACCGGGAGCGATGACGGTGATGTCATCGGCGAGGATGGCGGTCATCATTTCGAGGTTGCCGGTGTTTTCCGCTTCCTGGACGATCAGCCGCAGTTTTTCAATTTGTTGTCTGTCGTTGTCTTTGTTCATGGAGATAAAGGTTGTTTGGAGGGGGAAGCGGCCGTGACGCTATTTTTTACTTACTAATTCGATTTGTTTGTAGAATTAGTTATTAAACGGTTAAAGAGAGAATGTGATCCGGTGGTGCATGCGGCTTTCAGATCTTCTGTCCGTTTTGGCACGCCCGGCGTTCGAAAGCGGACATTTTTGTAAAGTCTTTTGATAAAAAGCAGGGCGCCAGCTTCATGGGAGGGTTTTACCAAGACCGGCACGCCATTAGTGGTGCGGGAATGAATCTAAACTTCCGGCCCGGTCATGATCAAAAATTACGTTACCATCGCTTTCAGGAGCTTTTTCAATAGCAAAGGCTATTCTTTCATCAATGTAACCGGGCTCGCCGTGGGAATGGCCTGTGCGATGCTGATTTTTCTGGTGGTACGGCACGAGACGAGCTATGACTTGTCGCAATCGAAGCTTGATCGCATCTACCGGGTCGAAACCGAGAATATCAAAGAAAACCATACCTACCCAGGTACCTATACGGGCATGGCCAATGCGCTCCGCACGGACCTGCCCGAAGCCGAAGCCATCGCCCCGATTATGCAGAGAGGCGGCAAGACCATGGCAACTGGCGACGGGCGCTCCGGGGAAAAGAGGTTCCGCGAATCGGTTGTATTTGCGGATAATGCGCTTTTCCACACGCTCGACTATACCTGGGTAGCAGGCAACCCCGCCCGCGCATTATCGCAACCGAATGCGATCGTGCTCACGCGCACTTACGCGGAAAAGTATTTCGGGACTGTGGATGTGCTCGGAAATACGATCCGAATGGATAATAAGCAGGACCTGACCGTCACCGGCGTCGTAGAGGATTATCCGGTCACCACGAGCTTCCCATTCAATATGATGGTGTCGTTCGCAACAGTAAAGCAGATAGACCCCGATTTTGAGGACAATAAATGGAATGGCTGGAATGATAACTTTCAGGTATTTGTGGTATTGAAAGAGGGTGTCGCCGCAGAGCAGCTCATCGGGCGTTTCGAATCGGTAGTAGTGAAATACATGGGCAAGGAAACACTTCCCGACAAGCGTTTCAAACTGAATCATTTGTCTGAGATCCATTATACGGGCAACCTCGGTGGCAGGAGCGCGAATGTGGGCTTGCTGAAAACACTCTCGGTAATCGGCGCACTCGTGCTGCTGATCGCCTGCTTCAATTTCATTAACCTCAGCACAGCCCGTGCATTCCAGCGCGCGAAGGAAGTGGGCATACGCAAGGCAATAGGCAGCAGCCGCAAATCGCTGATATACCAGTTCCTGAACGAAGCAGGGCTTATTACGCTTTTCGGCGGCATATTGGCATTGATATTCAGTGTATTGCTCTTGCCTGTCGTAGCGGCGGCGTTCGCTATTCCATTGACGTTGGACGATCTTTTTACGGGTTCCACAGCGCTTTTTGCGGGTTTCCTGTTACTACTGACTACCTTACTCGCAGGTATTTATCCTGCATTGCGGTTGTCGGGTATGGCGCCGATCTGGGCACTGAAAAGCAATGCGGTAGTACGTGCCGGGCAGTGGTTTTCGATGCGGGAAGGGCTGGTCGTGGTGCAATTCGCTGTTTCGCTCGTGCTGATTTGCTGCGCGATGCTGATCGACCGGCAGCTGGATTTCTTTCGCAATGCGGACCTCGGGTTCAACAAATCGGCTATCATCACCGTAGGTTTGCCCGACAATAAGCCCGAAAAACTGCACACCTTCCGCGAACGGCTGATCCGTTCCGCGCAAATCAGGGATGTGAGCTTTTCATTCAACAGCGCCTCCGCCGAAAGCAACTGGATGCAGGCGATGGAATACCGGCAGGGGCCGAAGGTGGTTCAGGTGAAAACCCAGATGAAAATGGGCGATTCGCATTATTTTGATACTTACGGCATTCAGATGCTGGCCGGTGAGCCGCTGAAAGACAGTGATACCACCAGGAATTTCAGGATTATTGTCAACGAAATATTTCTCGGCCGGATCGGCATCTCCAATCCCCGGGCGGCAGTCGGGCAAAGGGTTTATTACGGCGATGGCAACGAGTTTGCCACGATTGCGGGCGTCGTTCGCAACTTCCATGTTAACTCGCTGCATCAGAAGATCGATCCGACCATTTTTCAAATCGTTCCTAATAACTTTTACCAGGCGGGCATCAAGTTGGAAAACGAAAATGCAAGTGCCGCTTCGATAAAGGCCGCGTTGACAGACATCGAAAAAGCCTGGGCCGCAGTATTCCCCGATCAGGTCTTTGAATACAGCTTCCTGGACGAAACGCTCGCGCAAGCCTACCAATCCGAAACCCGCACAGCCCGGCTCATCGAAGTAGCAACCATACTGGCCGTTTTAATTGCGAGCATGGGACTTTTCGGACTGGCCACATTCACGGCCGAGCAAAGGGTCAAGGAAATCGGCGTAAGAAAGGTGCTGGGAGCGTCCGTCAGCAGCATTGTGACTTTACTGTCCCGGGACTTCCTGAAACCGGTCGTGATGGCGATCATCATCGCTTCGCCTATTGCCTGGTACCTGATGCACCAATGGTTGCAGAATTTCGAGTTTAAAATCTCGGTTTCCTGGTGGCTTTTCGTCGCGGCGGGCTCGCTGATGACCGCCATCGCGTTGGTTACCGTGAGTTTCCAAAGTTTGCGGGCCGCAATGCTGGATCCGGTGAAGAGTTTGCGGAGTGAATAGGGTGGGAATGTCGTGCGGGAAACGCAGATCAATCCGCCACCATTTACTGCAATAACGTTATTCCGCAATCCTGATATTCCTCATCTTCACCGGCAGCCATACCTGCATCGGTCCGCGGCCGCGGTTGGCCCAGGTATAATACGGGATCGCGGTTACGGTCTGCGGTTCCGGTTTTACATTCAGCCCGTCGGCGGTGGGTTTTACCACTTGCAGGCTGGCCTGGATGGAGACCACAGGCTCGTTCAGAATCAGACCCTTTTGGATGTTGAATGAGGGATTTTCGGGAACGAGCAGGTTCCATACTTCACCTGCATTGTCGGCGCCTTCCACGCAGTACACCAGCGGGCCGCGTTGGAGGGCGATCCGGTCGGCATCGGCTTTCACTTCGTTGCGGGCTTTGATTTGCCGGATTTCCATCGGCAGTTTCACTTCAATCTCGTCGCCATTCTGCCAGGTACGGTCGATCACCGCGTAACCCTTGTCCGTTTGATAATTGACAGGCTTGCCATTTAGCAGTATTTCGATTTTTGCGTTGTCTGCCCCCGTGAAGTTGTACAATCCGCCGGGAACGGCCGTTTCGGCTGCCCAACCCGGAATGCGAATATTCAGCGCATACTTCACTTTTTGTGCGGGCATAGCTTTGATCTTTACATTGCCGTCCCAGGGATAGTGGGTGTCCATTTTAAGCGGGACAGTCGTTTTACCCATTTGAAAATTGGTATTGCTGCCTACAAAAAGGTTTACCCAAATCTTTCCATCTGATTTGCCATAAATATAATCCCCGACAGACGCCACGAGCCGGGCGATGTTGGAAGGGCAGCAGGCTGTTCCGAACCAGGCACTGCGGGCGTTGTTACCTACCGAAGAAAGCGGGTTTCCATAAAAGAAAGTATCGCCGTTCAGGCTGAGGCCGTCGAGCGCGCCATTGTAAAGGCTGCGTTCGAGGACGTCGATGTATTTGGCGTCGCCGGTGAGCGCGTTCATGCGCTGGTTCCAGAACACCATGCCCACGGAGGCGCAGGTTTCACTGTATGCTGCGCCGTTCGGAAGGTCGTAGTCGTCGGTGAATCCTTCGTTATGGCCGGAAGAGCCTATACCACCGGTCAGGTACATATTGCGGTAAACGACGTCTTCCCACACGGCTGTCATGGCGTTCATATAGCCCGGGTCCTGGGTTACGGATGCTACGTCGGCTGCGCCCGTGTACTGGTACATCGCGCGTACGGCATGGCCGGTGATTTCCTTCTGCTGCTTCACCGGCACATCATCCTGGCAGTATTTGGGATCTTTCCATTCGTCCCAGATCTTGCCTTTGCCATATCCGTGGCCGCGCTGGTCGAGGAACCAGTCGGCCAGTTTCAGGTAGCGGTCTTCTTGGGTGAGGTGGTACAACTTCATCAGCGCCAGCTCGATCTCCTGATGACCGGATACCCACGGCCGGTTGGCCACGCGGAAGGTAGAATCAATATGGTCGGCGAAGCGGATGGCGACATCGAGCAGTTTGCGTTTGCCGGTGGTGTTGTAGTAAGCCACCGCTGCCTCCATCAAATGCCCGGCACAGTAATCCTCGTGCTTTTCCATGTCGGTCCAGCGCTGTTTGAGATCGGTTAATGTATAATAGGTATTTAAATAGCCGTCCGGAAGCTGGGCGGCCGCGATTTTGTCGATCCATTCATCGGCTTTGCGTTCCAGCGCAGCGTCGGGGCGGTTTTTGAGTGAATAGGCCATGGCTTCGATGGCTTTGTACACATCGCTGTCGTCGTAATAAATGCCTTCGTGCTTTTCACCCTGCCTGCGTGCCGCCTTCTCGAAATTCCGGATGCGGCCCGATTTTTCCTCGGTTTGAATGATACAGGCATTCAATGTGGCCGTGGCTACCTTTTCCTGCTTGGGTTTCCAGAATTGGTCGGTAATGTTGACTTCGGAGAACTTCACGGGTTGAATGCGCTGCTGCGCTTCTACCTGGAATGGCATTACGTGCAGGCACCATGCGAGCGCGGCGGTAGCGTATATTTTGGGGATTAAATGCATTTCAAGGTTTGGTTTAATTCAAAATCCTGCTTTTCCTGACCTTACTTTTTCCGGTGCACCAAAGGAAACTGTGAGATCCGCAGATTGGTACAGCCGTAAGGGATCAGCACAATGTCTTCCTCTTTATCTTCGGTTTCCAGTTGATACGTCATGCTGTACGGAACCGGGCCGGCCATTTCATTATACAATCCCCACGAAGGAATGCGGCGTGCCTTGGTTTTAATCTGTAAAGGCGCATTTTCCGGGTTCCAGGGGTAATTTGAAACCGATTTCACCACTTCCCATTTGTATTGTTCTTCCAGTTTGTTGTCGGGCGTGAGGATCAATCCGTAGTTCCAGGGTGTGGTCGGCCGCACTTCCGTATAGCTGGTGCCGTAATCGATCGGGTCTTTATCGTTCCTCACCAGTTTGGAAGTTTCGCCTATTTTCAATGCATAAGTAAGCGGCCCGCGTTCGACGGAAATCGAGTTTTCAACCCAGGTATTTTTGAAAATATGCATGGGCAATGTCAGTTCCACCACATCGCCTTTTTCCCATTCGCGTGTGAGTTTCACGATCTGGTTGCCGTCCGGTTCGAGCCAGAGCTTTCCATTTACTTTGACAGCGCCCTTTTTACACCACGCCGGAATGCGCATATGGAATGGGAATACCGCTTTCGACGAGGGATTCACGGTGAATTTAATGGTTTCTTCAAAAGGGTAGGAGGTCTCCTCTTTCACCACTACATTCACCCCGCCCGGCAGCTTGATATTCGCCTCGCTGGCTGAATAAGCGAGTGCTGCAATGCCTTTGTCGGCAGTTGCATACCAGAGGTTTTGAACAAATTTCGGCCACCCCTGGTGCATATTGGAAGTACAGCACGGATAGCCGGTGAGCAGGCCCATGCACACGTCGGTGCCGCCGTGGTTCACATCGAAATTGCGCTGGTGACGGGTCATCATCACCTGGTTGGCTTGCTGGAAATACTGGCGCGTCATAAAATCGTCGGAAGCCTGCGTCGGCAATGCATTGAATGCTACTTTTTCAAGCATATCGGCATAGCCAACGTCACCGGTGATCTCGAGAATGCTTTCGAGCGAGAACATCATTTCCACGGCCGAGCAGAGTTCAGAACCCTGGGTAGGATCGTTCCCGTGCAATGCTTCGTCGCCGCCATACAAGCCGTGCGCCAGGCCGTTGAACTTACGGAGATCAGCGAAACCCTTTTTGGTGGCGTCGAGGTATTTCTGGTCGGGGTGGTGCTGGAAATAAACCAGCGGTGCTTTAATACCCTGCGCGAGGTTGACGCAGTGAATGCTGCCGCGCGTCGACAGCAGATCGGTATTCAGGAATGCGTTGGTGTAATCGAAAGTCTGTGCATGGATAAGGTTACCGAGATCGAGCAGGAACTTGTCGCCGGTAATATTGTAGAGCCAATACACGACGGCCAGGTTATCCGCGCCGCGGTACCTCGCCCAGAATGTCCAGTTATCCAGCGGTTTCGAAGGGAGTTCTTTGAGCTGGTATTTGAAATAGTTGGTCATCAAAGTAATGACCCGCTGGTCGCCGGTGGCCGAATAATATTGTTTTAAAATTTTCAATACCACCATCTTGGGCCACCAGTCGCGGCTGTTATCGCGCTGTACGCCGGGTTCGTGGCCGTAGTCTTTGGAGGGGCCGAAATAGCCGTCGGGCTGCTGGCTGGCAATGGCCCATTCCACCCAGGGTTTGGTTTTGGCGATGAGAGCTTTGTCGTCGAGGATGTAGGCGAGCGGAAGCAGGCCGTCGATCCAGTAGGGGCCGCGTTCCCACTGGTCGCCATCGCCGCCCAGCCAGCCGTTGCGTTTGCCCATTACGAGCGGGTAAAGCTCGTCGAGCTTACCGGTGGAGCCGTTTTTCTGACGAACGAGCATTTCCTTGAGCCAACCCAGAGGTTTGATGGCACCTAGTGGCAGCTCGCTGTATGGGTTGGATCTTAGCGGGGCTTTGGCGGGCGTATAGGTGGCTTCCTTTTGCGCGGTTGCTTGCAAGCAAGATGTGACAAAAAGGGAGAACAGGAGTTTTTTCATTGGTCAGGGATTGTCAGGTGTTGTCAGGTGTGGTCAGGTATTGTCGGGTGTAGTCAGGTGTTGTCGGGTGTAGTCAGGTGTTGTCAGGTGTGGTCAGGTATTGTCGGGTGTTGTCAGATGTGGTCAGGTATTGTCAGGCATGTTGCATCAAGAAATCGGCAGTCAGCGGTCGGCTGTCAGGGATTGTTTTTGGTTCGTATATCTTTGGACGTAGCCAATGCGATGACGCGGCCGTTTTCGCCTACGGCGTTGTAAAAATGGTATACCACGCCGTTCCATTTGACGACCCAGGGCTTGTGGGCGTAGGTTTTGTCGTAGGGTTCGGTCGGGGAAATGAGGTCGGGGCCGGTCCAGTCTGTCCAGTTTTGAAGGTCGTAGGAGCAGGCGAAGCGTTCGAAAGCGCCCGGTTTCCAGAATGCCCCGAAATAGAACATCACATATACATCTCCGATTTTCGCGATCTGAGCGTCGCCGCAAATGCCGGTATTGCGGGTGATCAATGGCTTGCTGCCGTGGCGTTTCCAGTTCTTCATGTCGTCGGACACGGCCAGGGCAATGCTTTCGAAGCCGTTACCTTTGTCGTCGCCTTTTTCGCCTTTGGCATTGTAGTACATTACAAACGGATGGCCGGTTTTGCGGGCTTTATCACGAATGACGAGGCTTTTGTAGATCGTTTTGTCGTCGTACCAGCGGGCATCCTTGTCAATAGCCGAGAGTACGGGTTTCGGCAGTCGACTTATCTCGTTTGGTTTGGTCAAATCGGGGGTGGTAGCGATGCCGATGCCTAGCCGGCCGGCCTCATATCCCTTTTCAGAACCGCCGAGGTAGGAGAGCCAATAGTTGTTTTCGAACTTTTCGGGTTCATAGCTACCGCCCCATTCAGTATCGATTAATGCCACATACCCGGCTTTCTGGGTGGCGTCCCAGGTGTTTTCGGTGAACGACATGATCCTGCCCAGCGAAGTCCATTGCAGTAAATTATCACTTTTGGATAGCCAGGTTTCATAGCCCTTTCCATCAAAGATAATGTAGGTCATGTACCAGATGCCGCCTTTCCGGAACACGGTCGGGCTATCAACCATCCTGCCTTTGTTGGGCTGAGGAATCACCACGCCGTATTTGTAAGGGGTTTTTACTTCCTCAAAAATTTGCTGCATCACGTCTTGCGGGACTTTGGTTTCGCCGCCGGACCGGTCATCGCCCGGTTGGGCAACCGCTCCGCCGACCCAACCAAAGCCGGCGGTCAAAAACAATGCACATCCAATCAGCACTTTCTTCATATTCGCTAGTTATAGTCCGGGTTCTGTTTCAATTTCGGGTTGGAGTTAATGGCGATCTGCGGGATGGGGAATACGGCCCTGAAAGCGCCGTTAGGCTTGTGCGACAGCCAGCTTTTGGTGGTATAAACTCCGAACCGGATCATATCGCGCCGGCGGAAGCCCTCCCAGGCAAATTCCCAGCCAAGCTCGTCAAGCATTCTGCCGTACTGTACCGCTTTCGCATCGCCGGGGTCCACTACTTTGTAATGTTCAACATAGCCGTATTGGTAGGTGCTGCCTTTTTGAAGGTCTGCACCGGTAACGGTCGCTTTGGCGGGTTTGGCGGTGAACGCCCGTGCCCGTACCTGCGATACCAATGCAGCGGCGTCATTAGCCTTACCCGTGCGCAAGAGGCATTCCGCTTTCATCATGAGTACCTGCGCATAGCGGAACACGGGGAAATCGTTGCCCAGGCTTCCCTGCGCCTGCATTTTTACTTCAAATTTGTTCATCCGGTAACCTTCCGCCTCGCCGGTGTAGAGTCCGTCGGGCAGCTCGTTGGTGAGCACCACATTCTTGCCGGCCTGGTCGTAAGAGCCTTTCAACGGTGTCACGCCATCCGCGGCAAACTGCGGACCGATCATCCAGGTCGATTTCAGACGCTGGTCGTCGGCGTCGTAGGTATTGATAAACTGCGGGATACCTTTTGCCGAGCCCGCGCCCCAGGGCGTTGCGAGCATATTGACCTTGTTTTTCAGCGAAGCATGCCACGAAAACATATGGGCGCTGAATCCGCCTGCCAGGTTCTCTTCAAATGGGATTGCAAACACGATCTCGGGCGAATTTTGGTTCTCGGTGACAAAAGGCGCGGCCAGGCCCGTTTCTAACTGGTATTTGCCCGAGGCGATCACATCGTTGCATTGCGCGACGCACTCCTCCCACTTGGTCTCGCCGGCATAAATGCTGGCGTTGAGGTAAACGTTCGCGAGCAGCGTTTTGGCCGCCCATTTATTGAACCGCGCATACAGCAGCGTGTTCCGGTCTTCGCTGAGGTTAGGGATTGATTCAGTTAATTCCTTGACAATGAATTGGTAGATATCTTTTCTGCCGGTTTTTTCAAGCAACGCGTCGGAACGGTCGGTCATGAGCGGGGCATCGCCGAAGTTGTCGCAAATGAGCCAGTAAAAAAACGCCCGCACCGCCCGCATTTCGGAGATCAATGCCTCTTTGGTAACGCCTGTTGGAATGGCGATTTTGTCGTTCGATAGCTGGTCGATGAGCCGGTTCGCATTGATTACCCCCGAATAAAAGGTATTCCACATGCTGCTGATCTGCGGGTTTTCCGAATTCCATGTGTGCAGGTGCATGCGCTTGTAAATCCCGCCATCGTCCCAGCCCGATGCGTTGGCAGGCATTACAATGCCATCGGCAGTCGATTCCTGCGCCATATACCAGTGCGTGTGCGAGATCAGGCTGCGCATATTGGCGTACCCGATGCTCATGGCCTGGTAGGCATTGGAGTAGTTATAAGTATCCTCCGTTACTTCGGAATAGATTTTTTCGGTCAGGTCGTTGTTGCAGCCGCTGGCCGCAATCATGAGTAAAAACGCTGTTCCTATATATTGTTTCAATGGTTTCATTGTCAACAGGCTTTTGGGAAATTTGAATAAAACTAGAATGTCAGCATGACGCCCGCGGTGAAGCTGGTCGTGGCGGGATAGCGGTTCTTGTCGTCGATGCCCGGCGCCATCCCGCTGATACCCACTTCCGGATCGATCCCCTTGTAGCCGGTGATCGTGTAGAGATTGGCAACTGCGAGGTAAGCGCGGGCGTGGCGGAGGTATTTGTTCTTCAACCGGAGATTGTAGCCCGCCGTAATGTTATCGATCTTCCAGTAATTGCCGTTTTCGATGTAGTAGCTCACGTAGTTCAGTGACTGGTCGTCGGCGAGCGGACGTTTTCCGTAAATGGGTTCGTAGGCGTTGGAGCGGAGATTCCTGCGGGTGAGCATCACCGGCGCACTCCAGAACATCTCGGTCATGTTCAGGATCTGGAAGCCGAATGCGCCGCGCATAGTGATATTCAGGTCAAAGTTTTTGTAGGTCAATGTGTTATTCCAATTCAAATAGCGCTTGGGTAAGCCATTTCCGATAACCTGCTTGTCGTCGGCCTGCTGCTGGGCGATGGGTTTGGGCTCGCCGTTTTTGCCTTCGATGATCCAGTGACCGGTTTCGTCGATGTCGATGGTTTTGAATCCCCAGAAGTTACCAAGCGGCTGACCTACCTGTACGCGGTGCGTGGTTTGCTGAATGGGCTCGCCCGTATTGCCCGTGTCGAAATATCCGCTGGCTAATGCAAACTTGTCGTCGGATAACGAGAGGATCTTGTTGGCATTGGTCGAGAAATTGACGGAGGTCGTCCAACGAAATGCCGCGGTTTGGAAGGGGATCGCATTCACCTGGATTTCCACCCCCTTGTTTTCCATGGAAGCCGCATTGGCCGTGATGGTGCTGTACAAATAGGGCGGCGTAGGCACGGGGAAGTCGGCGATCAGATCGCGGGTGGTGCGGCGGTAGAGGTCGATCGAACCTGACAGGCGCTCGTTCAGGAAACCGTAGTCGATACCTACGTTCACTTCTTCCTTGCGTTCCCAGCGAAGATCCGGGTTGGCGTTGTTCGATGGATTGATCGTCTGCACCCACTGGCCGTCGATCAGGACATTGGTATTGAAATTGATTTTATTCAAAGAGATATAGGAACTGCCCGGTTCGGTGCCCGTTACGCCATATCCCGCCCGAAGTTTCAGGTTCGAAACCGTGTTGGCGTTTTCCAGAAATGCCTCTCTTTTCAGATTCCAGCCTACCGAGAACGCCGGAAAGCTGCCCCATTTGTGGTTGGCCCCGAAGCGCGAAGAACCTTCATGACGGATACTGGCCGAGAGCAGATATTTGTTCATGAAACTGTAATTGACCCTGAAAAAGTAGCTGATAAGCTTGTTCTCCGACTGCTCCGACAATTCGGGGGCCTGCCCGCGGCGTAATGCGAGCCCGGCGTTGATGTTGTTGTAGGAAAAATTGTCGGTTGGGAAATCCCAGTTCTGCATCCAGTAGTTCTCCCTATTGTATCGCCGCCAGGTATGCCCCGCGAGGACGACGAAGTTGTGATCCTGGATGGATTTGTTATAGTTCGCCGTAAATTCGAACAGATCGTCCTGCGTGCGGGTGGTACCGCGGGAAGCAAAGCCGTTCCGGCCGTTGCGGCTGGTGGAATAATGGTTTTTGGTCTCATAATATCCCCGCGTGCTGTTGAACATATCCCGTGCAATCAATGCCTTGATTTCCAGTCCTTCCACCGGCGCGAGCGAAATGGTCCCGTATGTGCGCAGATTGTTGTTGCGGTTCAGGCCGTTTGTTTCCTCGATCAGCGCAACGGGATTCATGTAATCTGTTTTGTCGGTGCGCTCGGTCCATTTGCCGTTTGCGTCTTTCAAAGGTTCGGTCGGGTTGAATGTGAGCGCATTGCGATAGACGAGGCCGGAATACGGGCCGCCGTCGACGGAGAAGTATTTCTGCTGGTAACCGCTCAGGTTCGCGTTGATTTTCAGCAATCCGTCAAACATCGAGTGGTTGACCTCGATGCGCGGGAACACCGTCGTATTGTCCGATTTTCTCATGATGCCGTTCAGCCGGCGGTATTCCATGCTCACAATGTAATTGGTGGTGCGCGAGCCGCCGCGCAGGCTGACATTATGTACTTGTGATAATGGCTTCTGGGTTACCTGGCTCAGCCAGTCGGTGCTATGGCCGTAGTCGATGGCGCCGGGTTTGCCCTGGGCGGCCAGGGCGCGGTACTGGTCTACATCCATGAAATCGAGCTTGCGGGTAAGCCTTTGCGTGGTGAAGTAGGAATTCACTTCCAAAGTGGGCGGAGTTTCGCCTTTCACCTTCCGGGTGGTGATCAGGATTACCCCGTTGGTGCCACGTGTACCGTAGATAGCGGCGGCCGAGCCGTCTTTCAGCACGTCGATGGATTCGATATCTTCCGGCGCGACGGTGTTGAGCCCTCCCGGCACGCCGTCGATAAGCACGAGCGGGTCTGAGCTTGCATTGATGGTTGCATTACCCCGTAGTGTGATTTGCGCAACGGCGGTGGGGTCACCGCTGGGTGTGATGACACTCAGCCCGGCTACCTTCCCGCGAATAAGCTGGGCCGCGTCCTGTACCGGTCCTTTTACAAAATCCTCGGATTTGACGCTCGCAACGGCACTGGTGATTTGCTCGCGTTTCTGCGTTCCGTAACCTACTACCACCACTTCTTCGAGGCTTTTCAAGTCAGGCGCCAGCGTAATGTCAATGGTGGAGCGACTACCGGCGATCACCTCCTGGTTCTGATAGCCGACATACGAGAATACCAGCGTGATTTCCGCTTTGGGATCGTCGCTGACTGCAATGCTGTATTTGCCGTTGGCATCGGTGGTGCTTCCGCGCGTAGTGCCTTTGATGAGCACGCTCACACCCGGGAGCGCTTCGCCGCCGTCTCCTTTCACGACGCCGGATACAGTTCTGTCGGCCGTTTTTCTAGCCACTTCCAAAAGGGAGTGGCTGCTTTGGAGCGACATCGCGAATGTTTGCTGCGTGGCCGCCGGCGCTTCCTCCGGAGTTATCGGCTCGATTTGCTGTGCCCCGGGTTTGCCTTCTTCGGCGGTCGTCAGGATGAGGTAAGTTTGTTTGCTGACCTTCTTATAGCGGAGCCCCGCCGGCAGGATATTGCTGAGTTTGTTCTCGATCGTTTGCCCGGCCTGCACTTGTGCTGGTGATACGAACAGTCCCTCGAGCAGTTTTTCTTCAAAAAGGATATCGACTTTGTATTGCTTTTTAACCTGCATGAGTGCGTCACGCAGCGCTATCCGGCTGCCCGGGATGGTCGTAGGGGCTGTACTGCTTTTGGGTGGACGGTTCTGGGCCATGAGCTGGGCTTTAATCGGCGCGCCATCCAACAGGCATGCCACCATTAAGGTTACCAGAACTTTAACGTGTAATAGTTTCGTCATGATTATGAATGATTAGGAATTACAAATGGTCTGTGTCGAGTACGAAAGTCTCGGCGCGGTCGTCGCCCCGAGGCGAATGCGTTACGCGTGCATTCAGAACATCGGAAAGAACTTTCAGTACATTGGCGGGGTCGCTTGCATTGAACGTACCGCCGATGGTGCGCCGGGCGAGTGTGGAATCGGCCACCACTACGTTCACACCGAAATGCTCGCTGATTTGGTAGGCGATTTCTGAAACAGGGGTGTTTTCGAACATGAACAGGCGCTGCTTCCAGGCCTGATGCGCCGACAGGCTTGCGCCGTGTCTGAGAGTGAGTGCACCTTGCAACGACATCGTGGCTACATCCCCGGGTTTCATCAGCATCGGTTTGGGATTCACCTCTTTCAGGGAGCGCAGCTGCACGCTTCCCTGGCTAAGTACTACTTTGGAGCCGCGTTCGCGGCTGTATACGATAAATTCGGTTCCTAACACCTTGACTTCCAGTTTGTCGGGTGTCCGGACGATGAACTTGCTGTGATCGGCGGTATGCTTCACCGCAAATTCCGCTTCCCCTTTCAGCTTCACCTCGCGCGTGCCGCCTCCGAATCCGAAACGGGGGACGCTAAGCACAGAATTAGCATTCAGCGTGACACGGCTGCTGTCGGGCAGGACCACCGTCCTGATCTCTCCGTAACCGGTTTCATATTGTTTGTAGAACCAGAAATCGGACAGCAGGTAGGCGCCCATGATG
Source organism: Dyadobacter sp. (assembly GCA_035565435.1). GTDB lineage: Bacteria > Bacteroidota > Bacteroidia > Cytophagales > Spirosomataceae > Dyadobacter. The sequence continues at coordinate 36,569 of DATMSL010000024.1, forward strand.
AGGGCAACGGAAGCAGCGGCAACCCATTTGAATACGAAGAGCCGGCCTCTCCATATATCCCGGTTGGTTCTTACCGATGCGTCGGCAGCGGCATTATCCGGCCGCGGAGCGCCCATACTATCTTGAACGGTATGTAATGAACGTTGATAAGCCTGTTCAACGTCCGGCGTGAACTGCGGATTTTCGGTTTCCCATTCATCGAGCCACTGAAAATACAGCTCGCGGTTGGCGGGATTTTCCAGCCATTCCCCGATCAGGATGTTCTGCATACGGGTAGTTTTCCCTTCGAAGAAGTTCTGGATGACCTGTTTGGAGAGAAGTGATTTCTTCATGCTTCGTTAAATTCGGTATGACATATATCCGAGGGCGTCAGGCCGTCAGACGAATAGGAGTAAAATCTGGATCAGTGAAAGCAGCCCGTGGTCCTGCAATGCTTTCCGCAGGATCGATAGCCCCTTAGTAATGTGCCCTTCAACGGTCTTAACTGAAATACCCAGCTCTTCGGCGATGGCCGTGTTTCGTTTTCCTTCAAAGCGGCTCATTAGGAACACCTTCTGGTTTTGTGGCGATAGCGACCGGATTACCTGCTCGATTTTCAGAACTAATTCCTGGAATTGCAGTTCCTGCTGGGGCGAACTGCCCGGCGTGGCGAGCGGGAGGTCCGCCAGCTCTTCGGTAACCGTTTCTTTCCCGAAATTCTTACGCATATGATGAAACGCCGCATGCCGTACCGTTGTGAACAGGTAGGAACGGTAGGAAGTAGTCACTGCCGTGTGCAGCTGCTTCGACCAGAACTGACTGAATACCTCCACCACAATATCCTCGGCCACGTCGCGGGCATAGACAAACCGCACAGCATGGCTGCATAGCTGCTTGTAGTAGCGCTTGAAAAGCAACTCGTACCCGCGAGCGGGATCGGTGATAAATGCCTGTTTGATAAACAATTCCGAATCGACAAAGTCCGCGGGGAGCTTCCTGATGCCTGGAAAATCGGACCCGGGCCCCGTCGGCTCGCTTGCACCAGTGTTATTTTCTGCGGAATACTTCTGGTTCATACAAATCATGTAAGTAGGTTATTCATAAGAGTACTTTGCAGCGGCGCTACCCTCGGTTATTTTGTGAAATTTTTATTTTTTTTGGGATTTTTTGCGACGTGAATGCGGTTTTGACCGTCGGCCGGGCGATAATTTCTGTCAACTGAGCCGGATTGTATTCTCCATTGACAATCAATTATATACCTCCACCACTAGTCCGCTGACGCACGCCGGGTGTCCGTATTTGGACAGCCTTTTGATATAAAAGCCTTTCAGCACGCCAGAACCGGCTTTCAACGCATCAGGCTTACTTTTTTTCATAAACCAAAAAAACACCTGACTATTCCTTACCACACCTGACTACTCATGACTACACCTGACAATCCCTGACAATCCCTGACTACCCCTGACCACCCTTGACCATCTATCCCCTAAACTGCTCCGGACCATGTTACGTAACTATCTGAAAATCGCGCTTCGGCAGCTGGCTAAAAACCGGGTGTATTCCTTTATTAATATCGGCGGGCTGGCTGCCGGTATGGCGGTGGCCATGCTCATCGGGCTTTGGGTTTACGACGAGCTCTCGTTCAATACCTACCACGAAAATTACGCGCGCATTGCGCAGGTGCGTTCGCGGGAGTTCGGCGAGCACGGGGTAGGGATCAATTCATCGGTACAATATCCGCTGATGACCGAACTGAAAACCAATTACGGGTCGTACTTCAAGCACATTGTAGCGGCTTCCTGGGATGCGGGTGGTGTGCTGTCGGCAGGAGAAAGCAAGATTTCGCGCTCGGGACTCTACATGGACCCGGAAGGGCCAGAAATGCTGACTTTGCAAATGGTATACGGTACCCGTGCCGGCCTGCGTGACCCGCATTCGGTCATGCTCTCGAAATCGACCGCCCTTGCATTGTTCGGGGATATCGACCCGATAAACCGCGCCGTTAAGATCAGCAACAAGCTGGACGTCAAGGTTACGGGCGTTTATGAAGACCTTCCTCAGAATACCCAGTTCAACCAGGTCAAATTTCTGGCACCATTTGCGCTTTGGGAGCTCGATAATCCGTGGATCAGGGAGCGCGCCATGACCGACTGGCAAAACCATTTCATGAAAATTTATGTCGAACTCCGTCCGGACACCGACTTTGAGCAACTTTCTGAGGATATTAAAAATGCTGAAATGAAGAACCTGGCAGGCTTTCCTGCCGAAGCAAAAAACAAACCGGAGGTATTTCTCCTGCCCATGCGCGACTGGCATTTGCATAACTTCAAACGCGGCCAGCCCGATAAAGGTCCTCTGCAAATGGTGTGGCTGATCAGCATTATCGGCGCATTCGTGCTATTGCTTGCCTGTATCAACTTCATGAACCTTTCCACCGCCCGATCTGAAAAACGCGCGAAGGAAGTTGGCATACGCAAATCGATGGGCTCGGTGCGGAAGCAACTGATCAACCAGTTTTTCAGCGAATCGTTTGTCGTGGTGATTCTCGCATTCCTTCTGGCGCTTTGGGCGGTATCGCTGGCGCTTCCGTGGTTCAACGAGCTGGCTGCCAAGCAAATGTCGATCCCATGGGCAGATGTCGGTTTCTGGGCTGTGAGCCTGGGCTTTATAGTGCTCACGGGTATGCTTGCGGGAGGTTATCCTGCGTTGTACCTGTCGTCGTTCCAGCCCGTGAAGGTTTTGAAAGGAACATTTCGGGTCGGGCGTTTTGCGTCGGTTCCGCGTAAAGTGCTCGTGATTATACAGTTCACGGTTTCCGTCACGCTGGTGATCGGCACCATTATCGTATTCCGCCAGATCCAGTATGCGAAAAACCGCCCCGCGGGCTACACGCGGGAAGGGTTGCTGATGGTAGAGATGAAGTCGGGGGATTTTTACGGCAAGCACGACTTGCTCAAAAACGAGCTGCGGAGTACCGGCGCCGTAACCGACATCGCCGAATCGATGGGGAAAGTCACCGAAGTGTGGTCCGGTAACGACGGGTTCGAATGGCGCGGAAAAAGTCCGGCTGCCAATGAAAGTTTCGGCACGCTCATGGTCAGTTCCGAATATGGCCGTACCGTTGGCTGGACGTTTGTGCAAGGCCGGGATTTCTCCGAAACGCTGGCGTCCGACTCGTCGGGCATGGTCATCAATGAAGCAGCAATGAAATACATGGGGCTGAAAGACCCGATCGGCGAGCCGGTTAGCTGGAAATTCCAGGACCGGCCCGTGATGCATTACCGTATCATCGGGGTGATCAGAGATGTGGTAATGGAGTCGCCTTATGAACCTATCGAGCCGACGATGTTCATGATCAAAGCGCATGGCGGACCCAACTGGATGCATATCCGGATCAACCCCAACATGAGTGTCAGCGAAGCTTTGCCCCGCATTGAATCCGTATTTAAGAAGCTGATCCCGCTCGCACCTTTTGAATACAAGTTTGCCGACGACGACTATGCATTAAAATTCGCAGCCGAAGAACGCGTCGGCAAACTGGCCTATTTCTTCGCGGTTCTGGCTATTTTGATCTCCTGCCTCGGGCTTTTCGGTTTATCATCATTCATTGCCGAGCAGCGGACCCGCGAAATCGGCGTCCGGAAAGTGCTCGGCGCATCAGTTTTTAATGTCTGGAAGCTGTTATCGAACGAGTTTATCATGCTCGTTACAATTGCTTTCGGCCTGGCCACGCCTGTGGCCTATTACCTGCTAAGTCATTGGCTGGAAAAATACACTTACCGCATCGAGCCTTCGTGGTGGATCTTCGCGGCTACGGGGCTCGGGGCAATGGCTATCACGCTGTGTACCATTAGCTTTCAGAGCATCAGGGCGGCGCTGATCAGCCCGGT
>DATMSL010000025.1:0-1826 GCA_035565435.1 Dyadobacter sp.
TTGGGACTAATCTGTTGCGTGCTCGTACACTCGGCAATGGCGCAGATTAACGTGATCCCCAAACCAACCCAGGTCCTGACCGCCAAAGGTGCATGGACATTGAAAGCCAAAACGAAGATCGGTGCGCCTGCCGATGCCAAATGGTCACACGTGGCAGAGATGCTGGCTACGCAACTAAGCAAAGCCACCGGACAAGCTGTTTCTACCGCAAAAGGCAAAGGTGATATTACGCTTACGGTATCGTCGGATGTCAGCCTCGGGGAAGAAGGTTACCGCCTGCTTTCGACACCTAAGGGGGTAACGATCCAGGCGCAAACTGCCAAAGGGGCGTTTTATGGAGTACAAACTCTGTTGCAACTGCTGCCGGCGGAAGTGTTCAGCGAAACCCAGGTTGCCGGAGTGAAATGGGTAGTTCCTTATGTTACGATCAAAGACGTGCCGCGCTATGCTTACCGCGGACTGATGCTCGACGTTTGCCGTCATTTCATGCCGATCGAGTTTGTCAAAAAATACATCGACCTCATCGCATTGCACAAGCAGAACCAATTCCATTGGCACCTGACGGACGATCAGGGCTGGCGCATCGAGATCAAGAAATATCCCGAACTGAAAACCATCAGCTCAAAACGCAAAGAGACGATGAAGGGCCATTATAGCGACCAAAAATACGATGGCAAACCTTATGAGGGTTTCTACACGCAGGATGAAATCAAAGAAGTGATTAAATATGCTGAGGATCGTTTCGTGAATGTGATTCCGGAAATCGAAATGCCGGGGCACGCACTAGCAGCATTGGCTGCTTATCCGCAGTTGGGGAACAATTCTGATAAAATTTATGAGGTAGGTACCAAATGGGGCGTTTACGACGACGTTTTCATGCCGCGCGAGGAAACTTTTAAGTTCCTGGAAGACGTGCTGACCGAGGTAATCGACCTTTTCCCGAGCAAATATATCCACATCGGTGGCGACGAGTGCCCGAAAGTACAATGGAAGGAAAGCCGTTTTGCGCAGAATATCATTCAAAAGGAAGGTTTGAAAGATGAGCACGGCCTGCAAAGCTACGTGATCAAGCGGATTGACAAGTTCATTACTGCAAAAGGCCGCCGGATGATCGGCTGGGACGAAATCCTGGAAGGAGGATTGTCGCCCAATGCTACCGTCATGAGTTGGCGTGGCATCGAAGGCGGTATCGCCGCTGCCAAAGAGCGCCACGACGTGATCATGACGCCCGGCAACTTCTGCTACCTAGACCACTATCAGGCGGAAGCGAAAACACAGCCTATCGCGATCGGCGGCTTCACCGACCTCGCTGAGTCCTATTCCTATGAGCCAACTCCCGCAGAGCTTTCAGCCGACGAAGCGAAGCATATCCTCGGCGTGCAAGGCAACGTATGGACCGAATACATGAAAACCCCTGCCTACGTACAGTATATGGTATGGCCCCGCGCTACTGCATTGGCAGAAGTAGGCTGGACTTCGAAAGAAGGCAAGAACTTCGAAGATTTCAGCAAGCGCATGGAAATCCACAAAAAACGCCTCGATTTCCTGGGCGTCAACTACTTCGGCGCGCCTATTAACGGCAAGTTCGAGTATGTGTGGCCAGAGAAAAAGTAGTCGTGTTACTTCACTCATTTGTGAAAGCATCCCGTTCTGGCGGGGTGCTTTTTTTAGTTATATTTGCTTTAGAGCCATCATACAAAAGAGAGAAAATCATGAATCTGCGAATTACATCGAAATCGAAAGGAGAGGCGACTGAAAGTAAAACACAAGTTAAAGCTCATAAGCAGGTGGAGAAAAAACTTACCGCCAAGGATATCGCTGAAAAT
>DATMSL010000026.1:0-5174 GCA_035565435.1 Dyadobacter sp.
GGGAGATTACCAGACGGTTCTCAAACCAACAGAGTTATACTTACAGATGTTTTTATCGTCGGTAATGAGGGTCATATCGTTGCAAATCGATTGCCAGATGAGTATCCGGTCAAATGGATCCTTGTGGTGAACAGCTAACAACTGATCAAAAGTGCTAGCATCGCCGGCGTTCAACGTCAGGAGTTCGAATCCGCAGTCGCAGAAGATTCCTGGAAGGTCTTCGGGCTTAATACTCCCCAGGCCAAGCTTCCCACAGCCTATCTTGATACAAATTTCCCAAAAAGCAATAGAACTTACGTAAACCGAGTTTGATTCGTCAAAAATTGCATCTGTTGCTTTTTGAGATAGTCTTGTAGTTTCTAAGAGTGTCCAAATCAATGTGTGTGTTATCCAAAAGGTATTTCATACGTTAAATTCTTCTTTGGTTGTTTCGCAAAAATCATCGCGCATAAAATAGCCCGGCATACCGTTGAAAATGCCCAATTTTCTTCTTCCCCTGTAACCAAGAAATTCCTCGTCGGTAATCTTGAAATCTTCGCTGAATATCACTTCACCCTTTCCTTCGAGTAACCCAAGCTTTCTGTGCCCCTTCCTTTTGGTTGTGCTTATGACATTTTCTGAATTTTGTTTATCACAAAATACGCATTTCCGAGCACACCCACCAGCAAACCCACGCCTAATGTCCAACCGGCGAAGCCGCATTATCAAGCGCCTGCAATTTTGATTTCCGCTTGTTCCACCTCTTGAAATCCTGCCAGATCGCCTCGGGATAAAGGTTGATTCCGTAACTGTAATAAAACCCGCTGAAACGTTCACGGAATTCGCCGGAAGAGAGGGCGTTGCGGTAGCCGATCTGGGAGTTGATGCCCGCCCAGCGCAATGCGCGGTATTCGGCGTAGACGCCTACTTGCAGGGGAATAAAGTAATCTTTTCGTGAGCCGGATGCGACGCTATCGAACAGGTCGCGGAAGCGGGTGCTTTCGTTTCCGATTCCTATTTCCAATGGCGTGGACAATACCCAGCGCTTGTTGCGGATCGCGGTGTGCCAATAGGCGAAGTTAGCGAAACGAACATCGGTAGCGGTGTAGTAAGATAGGTTCAGAGGATTGGGAAACATTTTCCGCCAGTTAACCAGCCTCCGCGCTGCATTATAACCCAGCCAATAGTAGCCTGCCGTAAGGCGGTTTCGCTTCTCGCCGAAAGTTATCCCTGCATTGACTCCGAAAACATTGATATGCTTGTGCTGGATAAATGTCCCCCGTGCATCAAAATTGAAAAAGAGCTTGACCTTATTTTGTACGGGAACCTGGCTTAGCGTACCCATCGTGTCTGGCAATGCCTCAATTTTCGGTAAGGTAATCGTGGATTTCGCATGGGTACCGGATTGTATCGCGCCGATTGAATCGATTTGGGCGCAAACAGGCCATTGTCCAGCCACGAGCAGGGTTAGCAATAAAAAAATAATCTTGTTAGGGCGCTTACGCGGTTCTCGGAAACCGTATTTCATCTTGACTTCAACACTAAACGACAACGGGCCTGCTTCGTTTTCGTCTTGTCAGGACCACCGGGGTATTGCAGCTAGTAACGCAAAACCGACGCAAGAAATTTATGGATTAAAAAAATTTAATCTGCCAACATCAATTTACCCGCTTTGCAAGTGCATTCAACTCATTATCAGTAGGGGTTTCGGAAGGGACGCCTTCAGCCGGGACGTCGATTTTTGATACCCATGCGATTGCGTTCAGTACGAGTTTTCGGAAGTTGTCGTTTTGCCAGTTCTTGTGCATGTGCCCGCCTGTAAAGCCAAATCCCCGGCCGCCGTCCGGCCGCTCGAAGGCCCACGCGAGGGTTTGCGGCTCTTTTCTGGTAATAACCGCCTCGCGCACTGCGGGGTTGTTGGAATGTGTGCCATCGGGCTTGTCCAGTGTGGATTCGGGTGGTAATGCCTGCAAAATGGGGGTCACTCCTTTCATACCCGGTGCGAAACGCATGTGGTAATACCATTCATCGAGTATGCTGAAAGGTTTTACGCCACGAGCGACGGGGTGGTCGGGGAAGCGGGCGAAACTAGCTTCCCAAACAGGATTTACAGACCAGTTGGTTTCAAAATACCCTCCTATCCATTTCAAAAAACGGTCGCCGCCAGCTTTGGCGTCCACTTCGAGGGAAAAATGCAGGTTGACAATGCCTGTCCCCCTCGCAATGAGTTTTTCCATTTTGGCGCCATGCACCAACTCCAGATGGTCAGCGCCTCCGCCATCAAGGTAGAAAACGATGGCAGCCGCGTTGTCCAATACCGATTCGTCCTGCGGCCAGCCATTGCGTACAATCACGGCTTCCACGCCCGGCAAACTGTCGTTGAGGGCCTTTGCGAGTAATGTGCAACCGCCATTGTGTTCGTGTTCCCCTTTGCCATGGCTGTCGGGACCAGCGATAAAGACGATTTTTTTCTTGGGTACCGTTTCCCTGACGGCTGATTTAACCCGCGCATTCGCTATTGCACAGAGCAGTATAAAACTCAAAATGAAGGTGAATGTCCTGTCCATTGTCTCCCAATTTGATTGACGGCTCGTTTCCGGAGCCGGTAACTGGGGTAGATAGCATAAAAATCAGGCCATGAGTTACTTCATTGCAAGGCTGATGAGCTCGGCGGTGTTCTTCACGTTGGCCTTTTTCATGATACTCGCGCGCTGATTGGCGACGGTATTGGAGCTGATATCGAACTTTTCGGCAATATCCTTACTGCTCATACCTTCGGTGAGGCATTTGAGAATCTGCTGCTCCCGTGGCGTTATAATTTTCCAGATCGATTTTTCCTGGACTTCTTCCTGCGCGGGCCGCGCGTCGCTTACGCGGGCGAGCTGCCTGAGGAGGTTTTTGATGATCACCGACGACGCAAACGGCGGGAAATAGAGCTCGCCTTTGGCAATAGCCCGGATCGCCCGGAGCATTTCATCACGACCGGTATCCTTTTCCAGATATCCCGAAGCACCGTTTAATGCCGACGAAAGCATATAATCGGTGTTATTATGCATGCTGAACACGAGGATTTTCGCAGACGGGAATACCGGTACGATCTGCTTGATCACTTCCAGGCCCGGCATACGGGGCATGGTCAGATCGAGCAGGATCACGTCGGGCTTCACTTTTTCGACCATATCCCATACTTCGTCGCCGTCCGACGCTTCGCCGGCAATGATCAGGTCTTCTTCATCTTCGAGCAGGGTGATAATGCCCTGCCTCACTACCGAATGATCGTCTACAACTAAAATCCGAATAGGCATACCTGGTTAGCTAATCAGTAATAAGTCAATATAAATCAACCTGAACGACCAATCTCGTACCGCTATCCACCTTGGAAATGATTTCTATTTCTCCATTCAAAAGGCGGGTACGCGTACGGATGTTCTCCATCCCGTTGCGGGTCAGGAACTGTCCTTCTGACTTTAAATTACTAATTAAAAATCCTTTTCCGTCATCCGCAATTTCCAAAACGATGCGATTCTTATTTTGTTCCAATTTTATCTTGATCTGATCCGCATTCGCATGTTTCACAGCGTTGTTTAATGCCTCCTGGGCAATCCGGTACAAGCCAATCTCCATCGGGCGGCCCATCAGAATGCGCTCCGTGGTTTCCCCTTCGAACAAAATTTTGATCCCCGACAAATCGGCGGCCTGCTGGCAGAGCAGTTTCAATGCAGAAGCCAACCCGAAATCGCTGAGCACCGAGGGCATCAGATTGAAAGATACCTGCCTGGTAGTCTGAATGATATCCTGGATGAGCGTCACCAGTTGGTCGAAACGTTTTTGGTGTTTCTCATCGTGAAACTGCACGGCTTTCAATTTTTCCGCATGAAGTTTCAGGCCGGTCAGCATCTGCCCTATCCCGTCGTGCAGCTCCAATGCAAAGCGCTTCCGCTCCTCCTCCTGCCCTTCTATCAACGCACCCGCCCTGACGCGGTCTTCGGCTAATTGCAGCTCGTATTTTTCCTCTTCAAGACGCAGCAATTCCTTCTGCGTTTCGACGAGCTGGCTATTGGCCTCTTTCAATCGCTGATTCGAAAGTTGTAATGCATCTTCCGATTCCGTCAGCATCCGCACAACACGGCGGGTGGTATTCACTACCGGTCTGAAAATAAGCAACCCCTCGGCTACGAGCACGAGGATCGTCATCAGGTCCAGGATCCATTCAATACGTTCCAGGTTTTGAAGCCGTTCAAAACTTTCCTTATCGAACTGGAACACAATGCGGTTCATCTGTGCCAGAAACTGCGGCTCGTTGTCAAGGACTTGCACCAATGCCCGCTGCTTCACAACACTGTCGGTGCTGTCGCGGTTGATGATCAGTAAATTCTTATAAATACGGTCAAAAACGGGAGCCAGTTCGTGGAACATCGTGTCCAGGGGCTGGCTCTTCCAGGTGACAAAACCCTTCTCGACGGGCAATTTTCTGGATACGAGATCCTCGTGGCTATCCTTCCACAATTTGAGCAATGAACCGAAATTGACGGAGTCGCGATGCTCGAACCCGTTGATTTTCAACACGGCCAGCTTGGTAAGGCGCTGGCTGAGCATACGCTGGCGCCCGGCCACATTCACCAACCGGCTGTCGTGGTTAAGATTCCTGATCGTGCGCCTGATCAGAAACAGCCCACTCATGGTGAGCAAAGCCACCACACACAACGCCACTACATAAAACCGCGTCAGGCTGCCCGCTACACGCTTGTCGAGTCTCTCCATTTGTAACTACCAGCGGTTGAAACCCCTGGATGATATAGGTCTGCGGCCGTCCGGCCGGGATGCGCCTGCGGCTGTTCATTTGCACGCGCCACGCCCGTTGACTACAAGCCTATGTATACACGGTTCTCCTTCACCATCACCGGGAAGGTATTGATCCGGTATTCATCGTCGTTCAGGCACTGTCCGGTTTGCAATGAAAAGGTTTTTTTATGAAAAGGACAAGCCACTTTCGGTTCTTCTTCTTGGCTGCCGATCATTCCGCGCGAAAGGGCCATTTGCTGGCGATGCGGACATTGGTTGTCGGTGGCATACCATTCTCCTCTTCTCGCAAAATTGTAAATGGCAATTTGCTTGCCGCTGATAAACGCGCAGCCTCCGCCGTCCTCGGGGATATCGTCGACGTAGCATGCCATGTGCCAGGTTACTTCGTTCAT
>DATMSL010000027.1:0-16488 GCA_035565435.1 Dyadobacter sp.
ATGAAGCTCCTGCTTCATACACATTATTCGCAGGCCTCCGGCCGGTCAAACAAGCAACTTCATGCGAATCGCCCACCTGACCGGCCAGAGGCCTGCGAATAGTAGGCACGAAGCACGAGCTTCGCGCCATTTATGCTTTAAAAACATTCAAATTCAGAAACGCATTGCGGAATTTCCCTTTCGGATCCATTTGTGCAGCAAGCTCTCTGAACTCCGGTAATTTCTCATACCGCTTTTCCAGCAAGCCCGGCGAAATCGTAAACAATTTACCCCAATGCGGCCGCGGGTTGAACGGCGCCAGTTCCTTCTCGATCACCGGCAGCAGTTTGCTTACGGCCGGCCAGTCCTGTTTCCAGGTGAAGTGTATAGCCACCGAATCCCGCTTGTAGCACGGGCTCAGCCAGAGATTATCCGCTGCAATTGTCCTTACCTCCGATGTAAACAAATGCGGGCTGATTTGGCTGCCCATTTTGGAAATGGCCAGGATCGCATCAACGGCATTCTTGCGTGGCACAAAGTATTCTGTCTGCAGTTCCTTACCGCTGCTGGGCGTAAAACCCATTTTGAAATGCGGCATACGCTCGTACCAAGGCCCGGGCACACCCATTTGCTCGGTACAGTTTTCGGCAGAAAGCTCGGGAATCGGGTGCAGGTTTTTCGTAGCTAGTTTTCCGCCGAAAAACTCCTTGGAGGGGATAGAAGGATCGTTCAGTTTTCGTTTGACCCATACTTCGGTAATCGCCTGACTTGCCCAATTGGTAAACAAACTGACACTATACCCGCTCCCTTCGATTGCGTCAAAATTGTCTTTCAGCTGGCTAAGAGGCAAATTTTCATACACGTACTGATCCATACTAAACGTCGGTTGCAGATCCAGTGTCACCTTCGTCACCACACCTAGTGCCCCCAAATGCACCACCGCCGCATTGAACTTCTCCCCGTCTTTCTCCCTGCTCAACTTCATCACCTCCCCATCCGCAGTCACAATTTCCATTGCCGACACGGCCGTCGCCAGATTTCCGTTCTTCTCACCGGACCCGTGTGTGGCCGTCGCACACGCACCCGCGACGGAGATATGCGGCAGTGAAGCCAGGTTATGCAATGCAAAGCCCTTTTGATGCAGCAATGGCGCCAGCTGCCCGTATTTCAAGCCGCCGTTCACAGTCACGGTTTTATTTTTGGTATCCAGATCCATCACCTCCTCCGCACCGACGACCGTAATGAACTGGTCTTTCGTATCCGCAATGTCGTTGAAACAATGCCGCGTGCCGAGCACTTTCAGTTTGGGATACTTCCTAACAATTGTTTGTACCTGTTGCAAATTTTTACCCAAATCGAGCTTTTCGGTGCTGTATTCCAGGTTGCCCGCCCAGTTACGGAGCTTGTCGCCATTGGCCCAGCCGCTCAGCGGAGAAAGTAAAGGAGCCGTCATTAATGCGGATGAAAGTTTAATGAAAGTACGTTTGTTCATGCGGAAGTCAGGTTGAAATGCACGAAATAGGAATTTATCCCAAATTAATTGAATAAATCAGCATTCCAACTGCTGCATTAGCTGGTCTTTTCCAGCGCTGCTTTTAGAATGGAAGCAGCCTCCCGCAACTCCTTCTCATCCAGACTACCAAACCCCAGCCGTATCGCGCTGAGGCGTCCGGTCTGGAACAGCAATGTTTGCGGCAAATGCAGGTTATCCCGCAGGCACTCTTTACTCACGCGCATGAGGTTAATATCGCGCCGCCATTCCGTCCAGATCGCCAGGCCACCCGGCGGGGCTTTAAATGTGAGGTACGGTTTGAAATTATCTTCCAACAATTCGGTAAACAAATCGCGGCGCTGGTGGTAAACCTTTTGGGCCTTCTTGATATGCCGCTGGATTTCCCCCTCATCGAGCAGTTCCGCCAATGCCTGTTCCATCATCAGATCGCCCTGCCGGTCGATAATCCGCCGCATTTTACCCAGTTCCCGGATCAGGTTCTGTGGCGCGACTACATAACCCGAGCGCAACCCCGGCGCCAACGCTTTGCAAAACGAGCCCACATAAACAACCATCCCCGCCCCATCGGCACTCGCAAGCGGCAATACCGGACTGCTGTTATAATGGAAATCATAGTCGTGATCGTCTTCCAGGATAATAAATCCGTATTGCACCGACAGGTTGAGCAGTTCCACGCGTCGCTCGGCGCTGAGTGTGACTGTCGTCGGGTAATGGTGGTGCGGCGTGATGTACAGCATACGGATCGGTGTGCGCTCGCACAGCTGCCTTACCGCTTCCACAGAAATGCCCTGATCATCCACAGGCACCGAAAGGATATTCGCACCAGCCTGCTGGAAAATCATATTAGCGACATAATAGCTCAGGTCGCCTACCACCACATTGTCGCCCTTTTTCAGCAGTAACGTCGACGCGAGGTAAATACCCATCTGAATGCCGCGGGTGGTAATGATGTTTTCAGAGCCGATATGTAAGCCTCGGGTATTGTTCAGGTAAGTCGCGAGCCGCTCGCGGAACCAGATATTCCCCTCTACATGCGAATAGGTAAGGTATTTCCGGTTATTGTTTCTTCTTAAAACACTGGAATAGGCCTTCGCGAGCTTGTCCATAGGTGCGAGGCGGACGTCCGGGAGGCCATCCGTGAATTCGAGATCCACACGCGAAAGTGAAAGTGGCCGGTCGAGCAGCATGCTTTCCTCAAAAGCGAAACCGGTTTGCCGCGGGTATTGCTTCAAATCGCTTACGTTCGCCGGCAATGCGCTGCCCTTCACCACCGGACTCTTCCGGGTCACGAACGTGCCGCGGTTCGGCAGCATTTCGATCCAGCCTTGCGCGTCGAGTTCGTTGTAGGCGGCCACGACGGTTTTGCGGTGCACTTCGAGCATTTCCGCAAGTGCACGGGTACCAGGCAGTTGCACGCCCCTCACGAGCACGCCACGCTGAATGGCGTTGATCATCTGATGCGCAATTTGCAGATAAACGGGTGTGCCGGACCCACGGTCCAACAGGATCACATTTTTGAATGGTATTTCAACCGGACTACTCATTAGATTCAAACCGGAGCATATAAACGGGCCGGCAAGATAGTAGTTTTGTATTGAAATCATCCCACTCTATGAAACTACATTACTTAGGCACCACTCTGTTATTATCCCTCATCGCAAACCTGGCCCTGGCGCAGGAGATATCACTTGACCCGGTTACGGTCACTTCATCCCTCGTCGAAAAGCGTGCGTCACAAACAGGCCGCAACATTGCCGTCATCAAAGGCGAATATTTCCAGCAATTGCCGGTGCATAGCATCGATGACCTGCTCCGCTATGTACCGGGCGTCGAAATACAGGCACGCGGCCCGCAAGGTTCGCAGAGCGACATTGTTTTGCGCGGAGGTACTTTCCAGCAAGTGCTCGTGATTCTCGACGGCATTCGTCTCAACGATCCCAATACAGGACATTTTAATAGCTACATCCCTATTTCACCTGCGGAGATCGAGCGGATTGAGGTTTTGAAAGGCGCCTCGTCGGCATTGTATGGTTCCGATGCCGTGGGTGGAGTGATTCACGTCATTTCTAAAACTTTCGCAGCGCGGCTGACAGCAGCCCGGCAAAACAATGCAGGAGAAGGTAATTCAATACAAAAAACACAGGTAAACGGCGGCGTCAGTGTCGGTGAATATGGGCTGTTCAACACCAATGTGGGAGCATTTGTGCAGCGGAACAAGCTGGCTGTCTCGGGAGGATTTCTTTCCAACAATGCTTCCGGTGTACAACAGCGCGGTATCAAAGGCTATTTTCACAACAATACTGCTTCATTGTCGCTGAGCTACGCCATTTCGCCAAACTGGAACCTGGCTGTCCGCAGTTCTTACGACCACCGCGATTTTGCGGCCCAGAATTTCTACACCGTTTTGAAATCCGACACGGCCAGCGAGAAAGTCAAAATGTCGTGGAACCAGGTAAGACTAGGTTATCAGAAAAACAAAACGGCGTTTTCGATCGACGGCGGCTTTAAATCGGTGCAGGACACTTACCTGTTTAACCCCCATTCCATTGCCAATAGCAGCAAATCGAAGTTATGGCAGGGCCTGGCTACTTTGCAGCAGGGACTTACATCAAGCACCAGCCTGATCGCAGGTATCAATTTCCAGCAGCGTAATATCAAATCCAACGACCGCGGTAACCATACGCTGAACCAGCTTGCGCCATTCTTATCGTTAGTACAGCATATCGGCGAGGATTTTACAGTTACGCCTTCCGTGCGTATGGATTGGCGCGAAAGCATCGGCACAGAGGTTTCACCCCAAATCAATTTATCCTACAAAAAAGCGGGCTGGCAGCTACGCGCAAGTGCCGGCAAGACGATCCGCGACGCCGATTTTACGGAACGGTTCAACAACTACGCGAAGAAACTCGTCACAGGTGGCAGCGTCGGCAACCCCGACCTCAAAGCAGAGCGCTCGTTCAGCTACGAAGCAGGCGCAGATTGGTTCCTAACCAGCAGCCCGGCCGCACAGCTTAAAGTTTCCGGCACATTTTTCCAGCGCCGCCAAAAAGACCTGATCGACTATGTGACCACACCATACGCCCAAATGCCGCGCAAGGATAATCTTTCGCCGACGGGCACATTCGGCCTCGCATTGAACATTGCCGAAGTGAACACGACTGGTTTTGAGCTGGATATCCAGTCGGCAAACACCATTGCCGCCAACCAGAAATTGCTGATCAACGCGGGTCTTACCTGGCTCGATAGCGACAACAAAAGCCAGATCCAGTCATTTTACCTTTCATCGCATGCAAAATTCCTCGCCAATTTCTCTGCCATTTATCAGATCGGCGGTTTTTCACTCAGTGCAAACGGACTGTACAAAAAACGGGCGGAACGTGAAGCGTCAGCGATCGAAGCGGCTATTTCAAAAAACTATTTTATACTCAACGTCAAAGCCGAATATGCTTTCATGAAACGCCAGTTGGGCATATTTGTCCAGGCCGACAATGCCTTTGACAAGCAATACAGCGATATTCTCGGTTCTGTAATGCCCGGTCGATGGGTGATGGGCGGTGTGCGGTTCAATTTTGCAAAATAGCGGCATTATTTTTGCAGGAGTTCGTATATTCAAGTGAAAGCACTCCATCATGTTTTCGAATATACGTAACTCCTGTCTTCTATTGGCATTACTTTCATTTTCCGGCACAAGGGCGATAAGCGCGGCCGACAGCGCAGCAACAGACGTTTCTGCGAAGAAAATGAATGTGTATTTTATCAGTGGCCTAGGCGCCGACGAGCGCGTATTTACCAAACTCAAACTCGACCCGAGGCTCAATGTGAAGTATATCAAATGGGTAAGGCCTTTGAAAAAAGAGTCGTTGCAGCATTATGCAGCCCGTTTGAGCAAACAAATCGACACTTCTCAGCCTTTTCAACTGGTGGGGCTTTCGTTCGGTGGCGTTGTGGCTTCTGAAATTGCGGATATCGCCTGTCCGCAGCAGGTTACACTCATTTCGAGTATGTCAACCGGCGTTCCGCTTTCAAAGTTTTACCAAGTCATGATCAAGTTTTTGCTGATGTCGCCATTATCGGTACCGTTGCTCAAATCAGCCAACCGGATCACTTACAATTATTTCGGCGCGGATACCCCTGAATTGAAAAAGCTGCTCAAACAGATTCTGCACGATACCGACAGCAAGTTTCTGAAATGGGCATTGACGCGCATGAGCGGCTGGGACCGTAAAGAGCGGGTCGAAAATCTTTTCCACATCCACGGCACAGCCGACAAGCTCATCCCGATCGTCATCGTGAAACCCGATATTATCATCGAAGGCGGCGGGCATTTGATGGTTTATGCGCAGGCCGACCAGATTTCAAAAATCCTCAATCACCGGCTCACGACCATTCATTCAGCAGAATAATTTTGCCGATATGGTCGCTGGTTTCCATTAATGCGTGTGCTTTTGCCGCTTCCGCCAATGGAAATGTCTGCGCAATCACCGGTTTGAAAATTCCTTTTTCCAAAACCGGCCACACGTGTTTTTGAATATCAGAAGTTAGGACAGCTTTAAAAGCATTGTCTCGGTTTCGCAGCGTACTGCCCGTGACGGTCAGCCGCTTCCGCATAATCAGGCCAAAATCCACCTCATCAGAGCCCTTTACTTTGCTGCCTTTCATGGTATTGATAAAAACCAGCCGGCCCTCTTCGCGCAGCAATCGCAGGTTTTTAGGGATATAATCGCCACCCACCATGTCGAGAATCACATCCGCACCCAGCTTTTTCAGCACTTCTTCGAAATCGGAGGTTTTGTAATTAATACTAATATCCGCCCCTAATGCATTACAGGCCGCGCACTTTTCGTCCGAGCCTGCCGTCGTAAACACTTTTGCGCCGAATGCTTTGGCCAACTGAATCGCGGTAATACCAATTCCGCTGGTGCCGCCATGCACCAGAAAGCGTTCGCCCGCCTGCAACCGACCTCTTTGAAACACATTATGCCAAACGGTGAACACCGTTTCGGGCAAGGACGCCGCTTGCGCAAAATTAAAGCTCGCGGGCATGGGCAGGCAATGCGCCGCCTGCGCAAGCGCATATTCCGCGTATCCTCCGCCTGCGAGCAGCGCGCATACGCGATCGCCAGGCTTCCATGCTGTCACATCGGCACCAATTTCTTCGATCACACCGGCTACTTCGAGCCCGGGAATATCCTGCGGAGCACCGGGCGGGGGCGGGTAATTACCCTTTCTCTGGAACACATCGGGGCGGTTCACGCCGGCTGCATATACTTTAATGAGCACTTCGGAAGCAGTCGGCCCCGGCTTTTCACACTCCCGAATTTGCAGCACTTCCGGCGCGCCGGGCTCGGTGATGACAATAGCTTTCATGAATAAATTTCCTTCCCAAATGGCGCGAAAGAGAGGCTCATGAGCTTGAAATGCTGTTTTGCGAACGGGAGACCGATTATGGTAATGGCAAGTAAAATACCGAAAACCAAATGCGTCAGCGCGATCCAGATTCCGCCGAGAAAAATCCAGATGATGTTGAAGATGGTCGATAAACATCCCGAATCACCCGGCACCTCCCGCACATGCTGGCCGAAAGGAAAGAGCGTCATCATACCTATTTTGAAACACTGGATACCGAACGGAATGCCGATGATGGTCAGGCAGAGCGCCAGCCCGGCGGCCATGTATTCGAGAAAAACGACAAATCCACCGAAAATAAGCCAGATAATGTTTCCAATGAGGTTCATAACGCGATCAGTTTAATATGAATGTGGATTAAAACTAATGCTACCTGCTGCTAATAAGCAGGATTTTCGATGGACGGCTCCAACAAAAAATCGTCGGACGAAATCGCTGACTTCCAGTTTTCTATTTTCAGCAATCTGAAGAATTCTTCCTCTTCAATCTCCTTCACCCCGCCCGGCGGCAGGTCGCCCAGCTCCAAATCCTCGATACTGGCACGGATAAGGCGCCGGCAACGGTGATTGGCCTCCCGCACCATCTTCCGCACCTGGTGGTACTTACCTTCTGTGAGCGTAATGCTCAGCCAGGTATTCGGGACGTCGGGCTGGGTTTCATTTTTATGTTTGTTCAAAATCGCCGGTCGGTCGATTATTTCCACCTCACAAGGCGCTGTAACGTAATAACCGCCTCCCTTCACACGAATAGGAATGCCCGTGCGCAAAAGCTCCACCGTTTCGGGTGGCACAATGTGGCCCACATTCACCCAATATTTGCGTTTGTGCGGCACTTCTCCCAGAAAAAGCAGGTTGGTTACTTTTTTATTGGTAGTAAGGATCAGCAAACCTTCTGAAAGGCTATCGAGCCGCCCCACCGCATGTGTCCCCTCTGGAAACTCAAAATCCAGCGCGCCCAGCAACCGCACATCATGCGAGCTGACGAACTGAGAAACCATGTTTTGCGGCTTGTTAATGATAAAGTAGCGGTGCGGTGTCGGAGCCATGTATGTTTAAAATTCCCACTCCAAATTTTCCGGATCCCGGTGACTATTCCAAATTGTCAGAATGTGTATTTCCGATTCGGTTTCTTCGTAAATGATAAAATAGTCCCGGACGATCTTGATGCGAACATTTTTCACATCGGTTCTCTTACCTATTTTGAGATGTATCGCAATCAGCTGCACAGTCTCCTTAAAAAGCCGATTAAGCTTCCGGCTGTACGTTTTGGATTTATTTCTGTTAATCCAGTACTCCAATATGTGTTTTCGATCAGTGTGTGCTCTGGCAGACCAGATTACTTGTTTAGCCATTCGTCTATTTCTTTGTTGGCCTGATTATCGGTGAGGTAGTTTCCGTTTTTGATTTGAGTTCTTGCTTCGTCAATAGCAGTTTTCTGTTCGCTATTTAATTGGTAAGGCTCTTCCAAATCGGGATCCGTTCCCAGCAACCGGTAAGCCTCGGCCAGAATATCCTCATCGTCGATCTTCTTGATCCTGTCAATCAATCGCTCTTTCAACCCTGTTGCAGACATCCTATTTTGCATTTGTTTATCCGAATATACAAGTTTTTCCCTTGCCCTCCCTCACTTCTTATGTCCTGCTTCATAATGCGCCTGCAACAAATCTTCCCCGAAATCACTCGTCAAGTCCCTCACCACCGAATGAATATGATTCCCACCATTCTGCGTGTTATCAAACTCAATGAGAAACGTCGGGCCGTGGATGCGGTAGTAATGGCCGTGGCCGGTGCCTATCTCAGGTTGTTGGTCGCCGAGCCAGGCGAAGTGGATTTTGTCGAGACCGTTCTTTTCGAGTTCGGTCCATTGCTGGTTTTTGAGCGTGACGTGGTAGCGTTGCAGGTAGGCCATAATCAGTCTTTTAAATGCCGCTTTTTGTGCTGCATTCAGATCTCCCATGGCAATGCCCTCCATTTTGGCGAGTGAGGCTTTTCTCGCATTAGACGTAAATATCTCGTTAGGGGCTTTCGTACCGAGGTTCGCTTTTTCGAGTTGGGAAGCGTCGAGGGTATGGAGCAGGTCAAATGCTAAGTCTTGCTCAGCTTTCAGGATCCGCTTGCCTTTCTGAGGCACGTCGGCCATTACCTGGCCTGGGTTGCTTCCGAAAAAGCTGGGCGTGTAGGTAACCTGGTTATCGATCGACGAGAAATGCAGCGACAAATGGTGCCCCTCCATCCGCCAGCCCCAGGGATCGTTACCCGGCGTGCCAAACACGAGGAATGCATAGTTTTCGGGATCGCGGTAGGTGTCGTTGGCGGGGCGGGATTCCACGACCCGCAATACGTTTTCCAGGTCGATAATTTGCTCGGCTTTGCTGTAACCCTCCTGGCTGAGCACCACGCGCACCATTGCCATCGCGACTTTACGCTGAGCGGGCGTCAGGGTTTTGAAAGTAATGCCTTTGCGGGCTCGCGGGGTAAAATTCCAGTCGAAACGGGCCAGGTCGGCATAGGGAAGCACGGTTTCCTGGCGCTGCTCTGGCGTGAGGACTTTCACGAATGTGGTTACCGCTTCGCTCATTTCACTGGCCAGCTCTTCATTCTTCTGGGCCGAGGCATGTGTTCCGCTCAAAAGATTCAAGATAATCCCCAAAAGCAATAGCTTTTTCATAATGTTCCGGTTTGAAATAAATCCCTATTAATGACTTTGTTAAAAGCCCGCGAAGCGCTGGTTTCTACCTGAAATCCGCATTACCCTTCTTTCCCTGCACATTTTCACCGAAAGCCATTAGTTTTGCCGTTTATTCTGAAATCAATATGATGAAGTGGGAACAATTGCTGTCGGCAAAGCGCTGGGGCAGCGAAGACAAATACAATTCCGATCCAACCGAGGCCCGCTCGGAGTTCCAGCGCGATTACGACCGGCTGATCTTTTCCTCACCTTTCCGCCGGTTGCAGAACAAAACACAGGTATTTCCCCTTCCCGGAAGCATTTTTGTTCACAACCGGCTCACGCACAGCCTCGAAGTAGCCAGTGTAGGCAAGTCGCTCGGGCGGATGTTTTATAATCACCTGAAAACTGAAAACCATCAGGTCGATGACGACCTGCCGCTGATCAGTGAGATCGGCAATATCGTTTCGGCCGCGTGCCTCGCGCACGACCTGGGCAACCCTGCGTTCGGGCATTCGGGCGAGGCCGCGATTTCGCATTACTTCACGGATGGCGATGGTTTGAAATACCAAAACGAAGTCAGCGAAGCGCAGTGGGCAGACTTGACGCATTTCGAAGGCAATGCTAACGCGATCCGCATTCTCACGCACCCGTATGCAGGTAAGGGTTATGGCAGTTTCGCATTGACCTACTCCACTTTGGCCGCCATTGCGAAATATCCCTGCGAAGCCCTCGCCGGGCATAGAAAAGCCCATATCTACACCAAAAAATACGGCTTCTTTCAGTCTGAGCAGGCCGGGTTTCAGAAAATCGCCGCCGAACTGGGCTTGTCGCAGGTTTCGGAATTGCCGGTGGTTTACAAAAGACACCCGCTGGTGTACCTGGTGGAGGCGGCGGACGATATTTGTTACAATATCATCGACCTCGAAGATGCGCATCGCCTCAAAATTCTCTCCTATCAGGAAGTGGAGGCGCTGCTCCTCGCATTATGCAACGATGCCCGGATGCCGGAGCGCCTGGCTGACATCGACGATGACGATGCAAAAATAGGACTGCTGCGTGCCAAATCGATCAGTACGCTCATCGGGGCCTGCTCAGAACTGTTTATCAATGAGCAGGATACGATCCTGAACGGGAATTTCAATGCAAGCCTGATCGACCGCATTCCCGAACCGCACCGTTCGGCGATGAAAGAGATCGAGCGGATATCCATTCAGAAAATCTACAATTACTCGTCGGTGGTGCAGATCGAAGTAGCAGGTTATAAGGTAATGGGCGGGTTGCTTGAAGAATTTGTACCGGCTTATCTCAACAATAACTCCCATTATACACGGAAGCTCGTCGACCTGATCCCCAAACAGTTTATCACCACGAAAACGGATCCATACTCCCGTATACAGACTGTCCTCGATTTTGTATCGGGCATGACAGACCTCTATGCAGTAGAACTATTCCGTAAAATCAAGGGGATTTCATTTCCATCTATTTCGTAGCAAAAACCGATTTATCACGACAGTTCAGGAGGAGGCGTAAAAATAATTCGTTCTCAAAAGTTTTATGTAAATTGTAGATCGATTTATCACGCTGCAACCTCCTGTCCCTATGCTGATTGAACAGTTTATCTATTCGGATAATACCACTGAAATCCTGTTCTCGTTTTCTCCGCAATTGCTGTTCGTTTTCGGTGACCGGGAGTTGCTTGAAACCACCGGGATCTCACACCAGCTCGCGGTACAATATCCCGATGCCGTATTTTCCGGATGCTCGACCGCCGGAGAAATTGCTAATGAATCGGTAATGGACCATAGTATTATTGTGACGGGTATTGCGTTCGAAGAAGTTTCGATCAAAAGTTCTAAAATCAGCCTTGAAGATATTGATTTTGACAGCCTGGAAGCCGGAAAACGCCTCGTTTCCCAACTTCCGTCCCAAGGCCTGAAACATGTCTTTGTCGTTTCCGACGGCCTCAAAGTGAATGGTACCGACCTCGTAAAAGGCATGACGGAAGGATTGACAGACGGTGCCACGATCACCGGTGGCCTGGCTGGCGACGGCTCGCATTTTTCCCGTACGATAATTATTGAGCCCGATGGAAAAGTTGCTACCGAAAGTGTGGCGGCTATTGGCTTTTATGGTGAAAAGCTTTCGATCGGTTACGGCTCGCGCGGCGGCTGGGACAGCTTCGGACTCGACAGACGGGTAACGCGTTCCAAAGAGAATATCCTTTACGAAATCGACGGTGAGCCGGCACTCGACCTTTATAAATCATTTCTGGGCGATAAAGCGAAAGAATTACCTGCATCGGGCCTGCTTTTTCCGCTGAGTATGCGTGACAACGAGGACCGCGCACCGGTGGTACGGACGATCCTGGGTATCAATGAAGATGAAAAGAGCCTGACATTCGCCGGAGATATTCCCGAGGGCTCGTTTGTGAGATTGATGAAGGCTAATAACGACCGGCTGATCAACGGTGCCGAAGAAGCGGCCGAGGAAGCCGTGCGGGGCCTGGATAGCCAGGCTGAATTTGCTATTCTGGTAAGCTGCGTCGGGCGCAAACTGGTGTTGAAACAAATGGTGGAAGAAGAGGTAGAATCCGTTTCCGGAGTTTTGGAAGGGCCGGTTATGACGGGTTTCTATTCCTATGGCGAGCTGGCGCCTTTCAACCGCGATTCGTTTTGCGAGCTGCATAACCAAACCATGACCATTACCACTTTCCGAGAATAAGCGATGCAAACGCTCGAACTAACCGAAACCAATTACCACCGGCTCTTAAAACGACAAATCAGGAAGTCATTACCACCTGATCTTGCCGAACACCCCGACATGCAGGATTTCCTGATGGCTGTAAACCAAGCCTATACCGAATACCAGGACGATCTGACGCGAATGGAACTGATATTGGAACAAAGCTCCGGCGAACTTTTCAAAGCCAACCGCGAGCTAAGCCGGATCGCGCAGGAAAAAACGGAAGAAGCCGCCCTCACTAACAAACGGCTGGAAGAGGTAGTAGGCAGCATTTCGGAGGTATTGGTGCAGCTGGATCGCGAAGGCAATTTTAGCTATCTCAACCAGGCCTGGGAAAGCATCACTGGTTACCCCGTGGCCGCCAGCCTTGGCCAACCTTTTGCAGGCTTCCTCCCGCTGCTCGAATCCAGGGAAAAGCTGGTTGAAATACTCCATAACCCCATCCACGGAAAGGAAAAAACGCTGCGCATATTCACCGCAGACGGGCAGGAAAAATGGCTAGGCGTGTCACTAAGCCCCTATTATGTCAATGGCGAGCACATCGGTTTCACGGGTACGCTATCGGATGTAACCGCGCGTGTGACGGCCGAAACGAAGCTGAAATCCTATACCCACGACCTGGAACGCATCAATGCCGAGCTCGACCAGTTTGCCTATGTTGTGAGCCACGACCTGAAAGCGCCGCTGCGGGCGATCAATAACCTTTCGGAATGGATCGAGGAGGATATTGCAGATATGCTTGAAGGCGAAACCAGGGACCAGTTCAGGCTCCTGCGCGGGCGTGTACACCGGATGGAGAACCTGATCAACGGGATTTTGTCCTATTCCCGCGCAGGACGGATCAAAACCGTGAAAGAGAAGTTCCAGATCAGAGGCCTGGTGGACGAACTTTGCGAATCGTTCAGTACCAAAAAACCGCTTTCATTCCGTATCGAAGGAGATGCGGGCACAGAGATTGAGGCGGAGAAAATTGCATTAACACAAATCCTGCAAAACCTGATTTCCAATGGTATCAAATACAACGACAAGGTGGAGATTCACATCACCGTTGGGTGGAAAGACCTTGGCAATCAATTTGAGTTTTATGTAGGAGATAACGGCCCGGGCATCAGCCCAGAGTTCCACGAGCGGATATTCGTGATTTTCCAGACCCTCCAAGCGCGTGATGAGGTGGAAAGTACCGGCGTAGGCCTCGCCATTGTGAAGAAAATCCTCGACGAAAAGCACAGCAAAATAAGGATCGAAACGGTCATGGGCGAAGGGACGACATTCCTTTTTACCTGGCCGAAAAACGAAGCAAAAGACATTCAGTAATGTCGGAAAACCCATTTTAACTATTATTCAATCACAAAAATGTCCTTTACCACTCCTCTCGCGATGACCATACTACTCGTAGAAGACGACGAAGTTGATGTGATGAATGTCAAACGGGCATTCAAGAAGAACAATATCTCCAACCAACTCGTCGTCGCATCCAATGGCATTGAAGCATTGGCGTTGCTCCGCTCCGAAACTTTGGAATATCCCAGGCCAAAAATCGTGTTGCTGGACCTGAATATGCCCAAAATGGGCGGTATCGAATTTCTGAAAGAGATCAGGCAGGACCCGTCACTCGCCTCGCTGTCGGTTTTTGTAATGACCACTTCCAACGAAGACAGCGACAAGATCGATGCATTTAACCTGAACGTTGCCGGCTACATTCTCAAACCGTTGTCGATGGACCGGTTTATTGCGGCGGTTTCCACGCTGAACAGCTATTGGACACTTTGCGAATATCCTCAGTAGTAACATCCAAACCCTCGTTATGCCCCCGTTATCCATTCTGCTTGTTGAAGACGACGATATCGACGCTATGAAACTGAACCGTGCCATCAGCAGGGCGCAAGTGGAAATAGGGGAGGTTAGAGTATGCAAATACGCGGAAGAGGCGCTCCAGATGCTCGACGTCTGGATGCCCGGGTGCATTTTCCTCGACTACCAGCTACCTAAAACCAACGGGTTGGAGCTGCTTAAAACTGTTAAGAGACGGGCTCCGCACCTGCCCGTGATCGTGCTTACAGCACATGGCGACGAACGTCTCGCCGTTGAAATGATGAAGGCCGGTGCACTGGATTACTTTCCCAAATCGGAAGTTACGCCAGAGAAACTGACGAAGGCCTTCCACACCATGGGCCAGATGCTCGAAATGGAAAAAGGCAGGGAAGTAGCAGAGCACGAATTAGCTGAAAAAGAAGAGTTTATCAACAAAGTAGCACTCCTTTCCCCTAACATTATTTATGTGATCGACATCGAGAAATGGACCAATATTTTTCATAACACACAGATTTGGAAAATATTGGGCTACTCGGAATGCGAAGTGGAAACCGATACACGCAAAGGACTTGCCCGGATCATCAACGAGCAGGACCAGCACACTTTCCGCGAACATTACAACCATATGCGGTATCGGGTGAAGGACGGGGAAGTAGTGGAAAAGGAGTTCAGGCTGAAACACAAGGACGGCTCCGAAATCTGGATCATCACCCGCGAAGTACCTTTTAAAAGGAATGCGCGAGGACGTGTGCAGGAAGTACTGGGCACGGCGATCGACATTACTGCGCGCAAACTGGCAGAACAAGAGCTGATTAAAGCCAAAAAAGACGCCGAGGAAGCGACGCGTATCAAGTCCGACTTCCTTTCGACCATGAGCCACGAGATCCGCACGCCGATGAATGCGATCATTGGATTTACGGATCTGCTACTCTTGAGCGGCTTTACAGGAGAGGAACAGCAGCATTTGAACACGATCAAATACTCTGCCGATAATTTGCTGGTGATCCTGAACGACATTCTCGACTTCTCGAAAATTGAAGCTGGAAAATTCGGGTTGGAAAACTTTGAGTTCGATTTGCGCGAGAAGCTCGGCTACCTGATGAAAACCTTTGAAATCCGGGCCGGGGAAAAGTCGATCGATTTTACATTCGATTGCAGCAGCGAAGTTCCGCAAATCGTCATGGGCGACCCCTACCGGCTCAATCAGATAATGGTCAACCTGATCGGCAATGCCATCAAATTCACGGAAGAAGGCGGTTTTGTAAAAGTCAATGTGCGGCTATCCCACGACCACGGCGACAATATCGACCTGCAAATAGCCGTCTCCGACTCCGGAATAGGCATTTCGGAAGACAAGCTGAGCGCCATTTTCGACAGCTTCTCACAAGCTCACAACAACAATGCCGCGCGTAATTTCGGAGGTACCGGGCTTGGTTTGAGCATTACCCGAAAGATCACCGAACTCATGAACGGATCCATTTCCGCAAGCAGCAAGCTCGGGGAAGGCAGCACATTTACGGTGGTGTTGAATTTCGGCAAGGGAAGTACTTCATATGAGGAAGAAAAAACCGACGCACCTGCTACATTATCTTTAAAGGGTTACCGCATTCTGGCCGCCGAGGACATTCTTGCCAACCAGATCCTGCTCAAACATCTGCTCAACAAATGGGAGGCGGATTTTGTGATCTGCAGCAATGGAAAAGAAATACTCCACGCCCTCGAAACCGCCGATTTCGACCTGATTTTAATGGATATTCAAATGCCGGTTATGGATGGTGTGACGGCCATGAAAAAAATCCAAAGCTCCTACCCCAGGCACCGGCACGTTCCGGTAATCGCCCTCACCGCCGACACCTTCGCCGAAAAGACCCCCGAAATAGCCGCCTGCAATTTCAGCGGATTTGTAACAAAGCCTTTCAGGGCGGAAGAACTGATCCGGGTGATCAGCAGGCATTTGAAAGTGAAAACCCAGCCTACGCGAGCGGCACTTAGCTGAGAGTTAATAGCCTGTCAGTGAAATATTTCAATTCAAATTGGGCTATATTTGTGATTGAAGACTATACACTATCATCATGAAGGCCTACAACCACAAGAAAGCAGTTCAACTAATCAACTACCTAGCCGTTTACAATCAGGGAGCAATCAACAAAATGAAGGCACTCAAACTGATCTGGCTGGTAAACAGACTGCACCTCCGAAAATATGCCCGGACTGTTACCGGCGACACTCACTACGCCATGGAGTGGGGCGCCGTTCCTTCAAACACCAAAAATATCATTGAAGGCAAATCGCCAGTTCAATCACCTGAAAAACAATATTTTGAACAGTACCTTACCCTGGACGGGCATAATGTAAAGTCAATACAG
>DATMSL010000028.1:0-3278 GCA_035565435.1 Dyadobacter sp.
CACCAGAAAACTTCTATTATCAATATTGACTTCTCGCGACTTGTCCACTTATTTTTGAAGTATATTCTCAGTGAAAGCAGGTGGACAAGTCGAAACAACCCAATCAGCATATTTCTGAAAATGGCCGGAATCACTCCGGGCAGGTGAATCTGGCGCAGTCTCCGGGCGAAAGTAAGTTCTGGAACACCGTAAAACAGGCTCCCGTGGGAATGATTATCCTGCGCGGGGAGGATTTTGTGGTGGAAATGGCCAATGACACCTATCAGCAAATCGTCGACCGCACGGAGGAGGAGCTTGTGGGGAAATCCCTCTTTAACGGGCTGCCCGAAGTACGTGATTATGTTGAGCCGATCCTTCTCCGCGTTTTGCGCACAGGCATCGCCTATCACGGTAACGAGTTCGAAGTGACGATCCGTCGTTTCGGAAAGCCGGAGCGTTGCTATTTCAACTTTGTATATCAGCCGCTTTTTGAAGAGGACCCGGAGCATTCATCCGGGATTATCGTCGTGGCCACAGAGGTTACCCAGCAGGTTTTGTCCAAGCAAGCCTTGCAGCGCAGTGAAAATCAATTCCGGAACCTTGTTACGCAATCGCAGTTTGCGAAAGCCATTCTCAAAGGCCCCGAACTGGTGATCAGCATTGCCAATGAAAGCATGCTCAAAATCTGGCGGCGCAGGCTCGACGAGGTCGAAGGGAAAAGGCTCGCCGATGTGTTTCCTGAATTGAAGAGTCAGAAATTCCTAACGCTTTTACAGGAAGTATATCAAAATGGTAAAATCTACAGGGAAAATGAGGCGATCGTTTATGTCGATGGCCCGGGTGGCTTGAAAAAGCACTACCTCGATTTTCAATACGCGCCTCTATTTGAAATTGACGGCAGTGTGTCCGGCATTATGGCCTCGGTGAACGACGTGACAGACAAGGTGACTTTACGCCAGCAGTTCGCTGAGACTGCCGACCGGCTTTCGCTCGCTACCGACGGAACACGCCTGGGTACCTGGGATCTGAATATCCAGACGAAAGAAATCATCTATTCGGGCAGAATAGCGGTTATTCTGGGGTATGACGAGGATGCTGTCCTAACTCACAGTGAAATGCGGGATAGGATTCACCCGGAAGACAGGCATGCTATCGTTGAAAAGGCTTTTCGGACAGCACTCGAAACGGGCGTTTACTATTATGAGGCGCGCGTTATCCACCGGGATCAGTCCGTTCACTGGGTAAGGACGCAGGGAAAGGTGTTTTTTGGCGAAGGGCATCTGCCGCTTCGGATGCTAGGCACTATGATGGATATTACCGACCGTAAGGAGTCGGAGCTCGCGCTGAAAACCAGTGAGGGCAAATTCAGGACCTTAGCGGATTCGATGCCGCAATTTGTATGGACGGCCGATCCGCAAGGGAATATTACCTATTTCAACCGGTCGCTGCTCGATTACTCCGGTTTTTCGGCGGAAGAAATAGAGAAGGAGGGCTGGTTATCCCTCGTGCATCCCGGCGACCTGGCCGAAAGTGTAAGGTTATGGATCGAATCGGTCACGAAGGGGGCAGAATATCTGTTTGAGCACCGGCTGAAACGTGCCGACGGAGAGTACCGGTGGTACCAATGCCGCGCCATTCCGCAACACAGTGCCGATGGCACCATCGAAATGTGGGTGGGAACGAGTCTGGATATTCATGATAGCCGCCTGTTTATCGACCAGCTCGAAACCAAAGTGCAGGAGCGAACCCGGCAACTTCAAGTGGCTAATAATGAGCTCGTGCGTACGAATATGGAGCTCGCGCAGTTCGCTTACGTAGCCAGCCATGATTTGCAGGAGCCGCTTCGGAAAATTCAGACATTTTCAACGCGTATTCTCGAAACCGAGAAAGACAATCTTTCTGATAGGGGAAAGGATTATTTCAACAGAATGCAGGCGTCGTCTACGCGTATGCAGCAGCTGATCGTCGATTTGCTGGCATTTTCCCGAGCCAATGTTGCAGAAAAACACCTGGAAAGCGCGGATTTGAACCAGGTATTGCAAAATGTAAAAGATCAATTAGGCGATGTCATTCAGGCTGAGAATGCGGTCATTAAGAGTGACACGCTGCCTGTGCGTGAGGTGATCGTGTACCAATTCGAGCAGCTCTTTATGAACCTGATCGCGAATGCGCTGAAATTCATCGGTCCCGACAGGGCGCCGGTGATCGAGATCCGGTCAGGTGAAGTGCCCGGGGCGGCGATACCGCTTGCCGAGGCGGATGTGACCAGGCATTATCAGTACATTTCTTTCGCTGATAATGGAATAGGGTTCGATCCTCAATACAAAGACCGCATTTTTCAGGTATTCCAAAGGCTGCACAATCGCTCGGCTTACGAAGGCACCGGTATTGGTTTGGCGATTTGTAAAAAGATCGTGGAAAACCACAAAGGGTTGATTGACGCCATCGGCAAGCCGGGCATCGGATCGACATTCATTATTTACCTACCCGTAGAATCCTGATTGTGAGCGGTACCCAGCTTTTTACGGCCGGTGTAAGTAATGGCAATGCCGACGAGGATAATGACACCGCCGCCGATCATTTGCAAGGTTATTTCTTCTCCGATAAAAATCCAGGCAAAAATTCCTGTAACGACGGCCTGGCTCAAAAGGCTGAGTGAAACGCTTTTAGCATCCATTTGCTTCATCGCGGCATTGATCGTCAGCCAGCCGATGAGCTGGCAAACCAGCCCCTGCACTACGAAAACGCCCCAGATCACCGGTTCGAAATGCCAGACAGGCTGGTCGAAAATGAGGCATATTGCAAAAAGATAAATGCTCGACACCGCCATACTGACCGTCATAAAGCTGACAATATCGATTTTGTTCAAAACCGTTTTGCTGATCAGCATGTAGGATGCGTAAAGCACTCCCGAAAGCATCGCCAAAGCAAAGCCCAGGTCAAATTTCATCGTGGTAAATGTTTCGACGCCAATTAGAATGACCATTCCAATAAGGGCTACCAATGTGCCGAGCCAAAAGCGCGGGCCGGGTTTATCGGGCAGAAACAGAAATGTACCCACGCCCACCCACACGGGCGAGAGGTTTGTCAGGAGGGTAGCTTGCGTGGCATTGGAATAATGTATCGAGAGGTTCCAGACGGCAATATCACTCGCAAAAATAATTCCGCAGAGCACTATGGGAAACCAGAGCGCGCCGCTGGGTAATGTGAATTTTCCGCGAAACAGCACATAAGGCAGCAGAAACAGCAGTCCGAGAAGCATCCTGTAAAATGCAGAACTAACGCCCGACACCGGCGCC
>DATMSL010000029.1:0-3422 GCA_035565435.1 Dyadobacter sp.
GAAAAATGTAGCACATCTGTTCCCTGAGTCTGTCAGAAAGGGGGCTTATACATATTCCGAGTATATCCATTTGATGGAAACGGTCGTTCAGGAAAACAGAACAACCGGTCCGAAACAATCCGAGTCCCTGGCTCATTATACAAAGTTGAATCTGGCACGGATGCAGCGTCTCAACAAGACGAATGCGCTTCATGAAGAGCTGAAAGAGGCCGTCGGCCAGATCGATATCCCGCAGACTTGGTACATCCTGACCGAAGCCTGGTGCGGGGATGCAGCGCAAAATCTTCCCACTATAGTAGCGGCTTCACTTTCAAATCCTTTGATTACCGTGCGCCTGCTGCTCCGTGACGAGAACCCCGAATTGATGGATGCTTACCTCACCAATGGAGGTCGCTCTATCCCGAAACTAATTGCTGTGGATGAAGATTTCAATGAAATTTTCACCTGGGGGCCGCGTCCGGCGGGCGCTCAGGAGTTGCTGCGAGAATACAAAGCCAATCCCGTAAAATCTTACAGCGAATTCTCGGAGGATATTCAACGCTGGTACATTGCCGACAAAACGGCCTCTCTGCAAAATGAATTACAGGAGCTTTTGGAAGCAGTGGGTGTGGATAAGTGAGTTTTTGAACCGTTTACTCTATATTTGTCATAGGGTAACCGCAATACCAACGAACAGGGATTTTGTCAGAATACTTTAAAAATATATCCGACGGCATCAGTACGACTCTCACGGGCATGCGGCTGACGTTACGGCACCTCTGGAATGCGCGTAAGAGCCGTAGACCTGCGGATATTCGTTCGTCCAGTTTTTATGACCAGCAGGATGGGATCGTGACGATCCAGTATCCGCTGGAAACCATTCCCATTCCGGACAATGGCAGGTATCGTCTGCATAATGAGATGGACGACTGCATTGTTTGTGATAAATGCGCGAAGGTTTGTCCGGTCGACTGTATCGATATCGAGCCGATTAAAGCCGTGGAAGACGTTGGGCGTGCTTCCGACGGTTCACCGATCCGCTTGTATGCGGCCAAATTCGACATCGATATGGCCAAATGCTGCTATTGCGGCCTTTGTACAACGGTTTGCCCAACGGAATGTCTTACGATGACCAAGACTTTCGATTACAGCGAGCTCGATGTGCGGGATATGGTTTACAATTATTCCAACCTCACTGCCGAACAAGCTGACGAAAAGCGCACGCTGCTGGAACAGTTTCAGAAAGAAAAAGAAGCTTTGAAAGCGGCTAAGGCTGCTCCTGCGGCAACACCAGCTGCCGCTCCTGCGGGCGCGCCTGCACCAGTCCGCCCCGTTTTCAAACCGACGGCGAGGCCAAAGCCAGCCGAAGAGCCTGTTGCCAAAGATACCCAAGCTGACGCTGCCGAGACTGCCACTCCGACTTCAAAACCGGCGTTCAAGCCAGTTATGAAGCCGAAAAAAGTCGAAAGCGACACACCAGACGCGGCACCGGAAGCCCCGCCGACTGAAAAGCCTGCGACTGCCAAGCCGGTATTCCGTCCTACTTTGAAACCGAAAGTTGCTTCGGATGAAGATGTTGAGAAACCAGTTGCAGAAACGCCAGCCGAGCCTGTTGAAAAGCCAGTTGTTGCAAAACCTGCATTCCGCCCGACGATGAAGCCGAAGGCAGCTTTGGATGAAAACGTTGAGAAACCAGTTGCAGAAACGCCAGCCGAGCCTGTTGAAAAGCCAGTTGTTGCAAAACCTACATTCCGCCCGACGATGAAGCCGAAGGCAGCTTCGGACGAAGATGTTGAGAAACCAGTTGAAACTCCAGCCGAGCCTGCTGAAAAGCCAGTTGCTGCGAAACCTGCATTCCGTCCGACGATGAAGCCGAAGGCAGCTTCGGATGAAGATGTTGAGAAACCAGTTGAAACACCAGCCGAGCCTGCTGAAAAGCCAGTTGCTGCGAAACCTGCATTCCGCCCGACGATGAAGCCGAAGGCAGCTCCTGTTGAAAACGAGGAAAAGCCGGTTGCCGGAGCATCGGTAGAGCCGGTATCTGAGCCGAAATCGGAGGCGCCAACTGACGTCAAGCCAGCTGAACCGGCTGCGGAAAGGCCAGCCAAGCCTGCATTTCGTCCGACGATGAAACCTAAACCAAAGGAATAGGAGCGCATGGAAGCAATTATATTCTACATTTTTTCCGCATTGACGCTCGCAGCCGGGCTATTCATCCTGTTTTCTAAAAACCTCATTTACGGTGCATTCGCATTGTTCGTCGCTTTCCTGGGCGTGGCGGCATTATACGTGCTCGCGGGCGCGGATTTTCTGGCTGTTTCGCAAATTATGATTTACGTCGGGGGCATTCTGGTGTTGCTGATATTTGGAATAATGCTGACTCAGAAGAAAGAAAAAAGCGACGATTCGACGCGCCATAACCGCGTCGAAGTGCCGATTACCCGGAAAATCTGGGGCTTTTTGACAGGCGTCGGACTCTTCGGATTGCTCTTGAAAGTCATTTTTTCTTCGGATTTTAGAATGGCAGGGGAGGAAATGAGTACCAAATCGACAATCAAGACGATTGGCGTGGAGCTAATGACCAGCCATTTATTACCGTTTGAAATAGCCGCTATCCTCTTGCTGGTTGCGCTCATCGGAGCGGCCTACCTCGCATTAAACCGAAACCCGACCGCATGACGACAATACCTGTACAATATTATCTGATCGTTGCGGCTGCATTGTTTTGCATTGGACTGGCTATTTCCATTACCAAGCGGCATTTTATCGGTATGCTGCTCGGAATCGAGTTGATGCTTAATGCGGTCAATATCAATTTGATAGCTTTTGGCAGGCATGATCCGGGGCGTTTGAGCGGTCAGCTTTTTGCATTATTTGTGATTGTAGTCGCGGCGGCCGAAGTCACTGTGGCACTGGCGATTATTCTGCGCGTGTATGGCCGTTTCACAACGGTTGACCCTGACAAAGTAAATGAATTGAAGCAATGAACTGGATCTTCCTGATCTTCGCTTTTCTGATCGGTATCAGCAACGCGGTCCAATCCGGCGTAAATACGCAGCTCCGCGAGTCGATCAATAATCCCATTCTTGCGGCGATGACTTCTTTTTTTGTGGGGTTAATGGTCCTGACCATCGCATTCGCCTGTTTTAATCAAAATCCGGTTCCTTCCCTGGCTGATCTTAAACAAGTTTCGTGGACGCGGTTTATGGGGGGAGTGCTGGGTGCATTCTATGTGATCACAGTCATTTTTATCGTTCGCAATATCGGTCCGGCCAACATGATGTGCCTGGTGATTGCCGGACAGATGGTAACTGTCATGACGATTGATCATTTTGGTTTACAGGGGTTTGCCGTTCATCACATGAACCTACCGCGCATCTTGGGCACGCTCCTGCTTGTAGGTGGAGTTTATCTTATATTGAAAAATTAAGGCACAAAAAAAC
>DATMSL010000030.1:0-28163 GCA_035565435.1 Dyadobacter sp.
GTGGTGGCGGGGCTTATTTAGCACTTATCAAAGAAGGAATGTTTATCTTATCACAATTTGCTTGGTAAGGCTCTGTCCCTGGCCGGTTACACGGAGGATATATTTGCCCGTCGGCAAAAGGCTTACATCGATCTGCATCCGGCCGCTGAGCAGTTGCGGACTAGTTGTTTTGATCACGTTACCGCGGATGTCGAAAAGCTCAATTGCTGCATCTTTCACATTATCCCGCGACTCAATGTAAATGTAAGCACCCTGGCTTGGGTTGGGGTAGATCACCACTTCATTTTGCTCATTGGTTTTGAACTCTCTGGAAGCGGTATCGGAGTAACAAACCAGGTTGTTACTGCCGATGGTGTAGGTAACTTTCGCTTTCGTGGTATAAATCCCGGATTTCAGGATTTTAACCAGGGAAGCGGTGGTGTCGGTTTCGTAACCAGGGCGTCTCCACAGGAATACTTCATTTACTTCACCACCTTCGGGAATGCTTGCCGAGACGCTGAAAGGTCCTGACGGCTCGATGGTCGGTTTAGTTATTTTAGCACGGACAATCAAAGTAGAGGCCGCCGAGTTGTCGGAAGTACACCCGAAAATGTTCCGACTTTTGACAAAATAGTTGCCGCTCTCACCCAATCTGGCAGAGATTCCTGTTGCGATGGCGGTGTTGGAACCCTCTTTATACCAACTATATATTTCGCCGCCATTCTGTACCGAGAATTGGAATGTCGAATCCGCACATGCTTGTTGCTGGCCTTGCTGAATAATGCTTGGCTGCACCGGCTTCGCATCGTTTTCCAAAACGATGAGTGGCGTAAGGATCGAGTTGCCAGAGGCATCTTTTACGGTGGCACGATATGTACCTGCTTTTGAAACCTTGATTGAGCTGGAAACTTCGTTGGTATTCCATTTGTAAGAAGCGTAACCTGCGGGGAGCGTTAGGGTAACACCATTGTTGTCCGTAACGCAAGCTGCCGTTACAGCAGGCACCTCCACTGGGTTAACCGGTGTGACAGTCGAGAAGAATTTGGCGTCCAGTGTTCCGAACCATGCATTTGCCAGAATCGTCAAAGCTCTGAGGGTTCCTTCTTTGTCATTCACACCCTTGCCTACGAAGTGCGTGCCATCGCCACGATTAGGTACGAGAGGATCTGTTTCGGGGCCCGGATAAGTAGGGTTAAAATCCGTGTTGAGTACTGCGTTTTGCGCAGCAACGATTTCCGGATTGATGTCCGATTCAACATTGAATCCCGCTGATGTCCGGGAGGTACGGGCAATTACCCAGGTAAGTCGTTTACCGGTATCCGCACCGAGGCGGTTCATGATCGACTGAAGGTCACGGCTGTAATTGGCACGTGGTGTCTTATACAATGCGTCGGTTTCGCCTTGCATCCAGAGAATGGCTCTAACCCCATATTGGTTGGCATAGTTGCGCGCAGCAATGCGAAGGTTGGCGTAAGGCATTTCGGGAGCATACACGAAACCGCCGTACATATTTTTAGTCGGCAGGCCTTTTGAACTGCTCGCCCAGTTTTCTATGGATGTACCTTCCCAGGCAGTGTTAATAAATACGACGGGTACGTTTAGCCTCTCAACCAGGAGGTCCCCCAAGATCCCCCAGCACCAAGCAGACTGCCCGCGTGGCGACATAATATCGAGGTTCTGATTGATTTTGCTAAACTCAGGTGGAGTAGGATCGGTAAGTCTATCGATGGAATCGTTGCTGTAATTCGAAATATAAAGTACCCGGTCGTCGGTGGCTGATGGCCCGGGGTATGGTCTGAGACCCTGTGCGTTTGATTGTCCGGCGATTATGAAGACTTCACCTACGCCAAAGCGGCTCAGGACATCCCGGCCTATCACCTTTCCGTCAGACACGCCCCGGACTTCCAGGGAGTACCATCCGCCGATCAGCGTAATCGTTCCGGAAAAAACGCCGCCCTGAGGAGCGTTTTGCAAAGTTTGCCAAGGTGTTTCAACACCCTGCCCCTGAATGACCGGCACAGCCCTCACCTCAATTTTTTCAACAGGCATGGTGAATGTACCTGTCACCTGAATCTCCCTCTGGACGGCCATGTTACGTTGGTAGACAGACTGAAAAACAGGGGAAGTAATTCTGATGGGGGATTTTTCTTGGGAAAATGCTGCTGATGAAAAAATGCAAATTAACAACAACACCTTTGCCATTACCGGAAGAATAAATCTACTATGCATTTGGGATTCTGATACAGGTAAAGTTTCTGAGCTCTAACGAAGTATAAATCTGTTAAAGTGTTCAATTACAAAACGGTCACAAATGTAATGGAATATTTTCGCTAAAATATCACTATTCCGTTTTTTTGATCAATCGGGTGTTCGCGTCATGTGTTACCGTTTGGCACTCCTACATTTTAAAATACAAAAAAGACGAGCGTTGAATAGGCGACGCTTTCTCCTCTTTGCAAGCCAGGCTGGTTTCAATTACCTATTTGGCAATGACCAGCTTTTGGGTCTCACTGAACGTCGCCGAAGTCACGCGGATAATATATACACCACTCGAAAGGCCCATCAGGTTAAAGTATTGCGGGCGATCGAACTTCTGCACGCGGAAAGTCCGGTGAATGATACCCCGACTATCGATGATCTGAACATCGGCGTTCACCAGATTGGCAAATGTTTCGACAGTGACCCGTTCGCTGGCATTCGGGTTGGGATAGGCCACAAATCCGGGGTTATTCGTATCAAGGTAAAACTGGAACGGTTCGGAGAAGTCGGAGTAACAGGTAAGTGTCGGGCTGTATACAATGGTGTTGTTGACAACATATTTACCTGCTTTCACGGCTTTCAGGGTTGCGCTCGTTTCTGTCAATTGCTCGTCGTTATATTTCCAAACGTGATCACCTGCATTGAGGTTATTTTCAGCAAACAGAGTGTAAACGCCGGTTTTGCGAATTACAGGTACGCTTGGTGACGGCTTTACATCAATCGCAACCGCTGCGGAATAAGGAGAGTAGCATCCACGATCATCCTGAATACGAGCCGAATAATCACCCGTTGCGAAAACTTCAATGCTTTCCCCTTCAAGGCCATTGTTCCAGAAAAATTCATTGCCATTGGCGGCTTTCAGCATAATGGTGTCGCCGTCGCAGAACGTTGTTGGCTGCAATGCTGTAACTGCGGGGGCTGGTGGCAGTGCCAGCGTTTCCGTCGATATCTGATTACTTGGATCCGAATAGCATTGAAACTCATTGATCGTTTGCACGGAGTAAGTTCCGGCAGCTGTTACTTTCAGCGTTTGAGAAGAAACGCCGTTGCTCCATAAGTACCCGGCGGCGTTGGTTGAAACCAGATTCACGCTCAGATCTGCGCAGAATGTGGTCGGGCCGTCGGCAGTGATTGTAGGTGTAGGCGGCAATGGGTTCATCACTACGACAACCACCGGAGAAACGGGAGAAACGCAGCCGTTTTCGTCTTTTGCCGAAATTGTAAAATTGCCTGATGCCCGTATTTCGATCTCCCGGTTGGTGGAGCCGTTACTCCACAGGTAGGAGAACGCTTCGCTACTGCGCAACGTGGTATAGTCGCGTTCACAGAAAGTAGTAGCGCGAAGTGCCGTTATGGTAGGCGTTGCCGGAAGCGGATTAACCTTCACATTCACTTCATCCGAGGTCGATTCGCACCCGTTTCCATCCCTTTGCTTCAAAGTGAATTTCCCCGTCGTGGTTACGGCAATGGACTTCGTGGTAGCATTGGTGCTCCAGATATTTCCGGAATCATAGTTTGAAGTCATCGTAACGTTGCCCCCGTCGCAGAACGTCGTTTCTCCGCTCAGCGAAATCACAGGCTTGCCCGGCAACGGGTTTACTTTCACCGTCACCGGATCCGACTCAGGAGAGAAGCAGCCGACATCGTCGAGCGCCCTCACGCGGAAATCCCCCGAGTTGACAACCGTAATAGTGGCATTGTTTGCACCATTGGACCAAACGCTTTTCACTTTTGAGTCAGAAGTCAGGTTCACTTCTCCACCCTGGCAGAAGGTAAGTGCCCCTGAGGCAGAAATCTTCGGTTTGGCTGGTAATGGTGAATTGAGCACTTGCATGGCTACTTTCTGAGAAGCAGACTCGCAGCCGTAAATATTTTTGACGGTCACGAAGTACTCGCCTCCTGTGGTTACCGGGAGACGATCGCCGGTGGCACCCGTGTTCCAAACCGCATTCGTGGAAGTACTGGATACCAACGTAGCCGTATTACCGATACATACAGGATTACTACCTTCGATGGTCACCGTCGGCTGGTCGGGCTGGATTTGCTCGTTTACGCGGATCTCGGGCGAGAAAATGTAGTTGCCTTTGTCATCGCGTGCTTTGACATAGTAAGTGCCGTTGCCGACCGTCACACTGCTGGAAGATTGTCCATTGTTCCAATTGAATTGGGAAAGCCCAACTGGGTCGGCGTTGATCGTTACATTGCCATTGCCAGCACAGTCTACCGTGATTCTGAGTGGTCTTTGAGCTGAGTACGGTTCGGACCTTGCGAAAAAATCATCCGTGAGGGAATTGGACCACGCATCGCCAAGCTGCATCAGGCCGTCTCCGGTAAAATGAACGCCTTCACCATCCTTTTCGTCACGGGGAACCTGAATCAAATCCGTGTTTGGCCCCTCGAACACATTCGATACACTGCTGATTACTTTCCTCTGTCCGTTCGTGACGTTGGAGTTGCTGCCATGCAGATTGTCGTATGAAGTAATGGAAACCATCCAGGAAATATTTCTGCCGGATTCGTTTCTGCTGGTTTCAATAACCGTTTTTAGATCGTTGACGTACGAGTCTGTGTCAGTGGAGGCGAAATTGTCGGTTTCTCCCTGAAGCCATAGGATTCCACGCAAACCGGTGATGGGCGTATAACGCTGAATGACGTTCCGGAGGTTTCCGTAAGGCATACCGTCAGGTTCGATCGGGACCGGGGCGTAAAGTGAAGTGGTGTTGCCGTTGATACTCTGGCGCCAGTTGCGTACGGCCATTCCGATCCAACCTACATTGAAAAACAGAACCGGAACGTTGAGACGCGAAGCAATGCGGTCGCCCAGGCGTCCCCAGCACCATGCAGCAGGGCCGCGCGGCGAAATCCAGCTAGTGGCGTCAATATGCTGAAAACTTGGGCGCTCTGGTAATGTGAACGGATTGTTTCCAACCTCATAATGGCTGATGGCGTTGACGCGATCGTCCTGAGCACCCTGGTTGTTGAAACCGCCTGCGGAAAATCCTTGTGCATTAGATTGTCCTGCGACCAGGAATACCTCGCCCACTCCGACGTGCTCGACGGTTTTGGAACCCACCAGCTGGTCGCCCTTCCAGCCCCGGACTTCCAATCGGTACCAGCCACCCTCGGCAGTAATATAGCCGGAGAAAAAACCTCCTTTAATGCTGGCGTCGCTCAGGCTGGCCCAGTCCTTGTCCTTGCCCTGACCGGGCACAAGCGCCGATACTTTGGCTTCCACACGATCGACAGGCTGCGTGTAACTGCCTGCAATGTTGATGTTTGCGTTATTAGCTTTGTCTCGCTGAAGTACGATACGGTCCGAAGGGAAATCAATGCTGATTTGTCCGTATGCTGTAAAGGAAATAATACTAAATACTACCAGATAGAAATACGGTAGATAGTGTCTCATGGTGACTATAAATTCTTTGAAATAACTACTTGGACACACAATTTGCATCGAAAGGTTGCCTCTTTCAAGAAATTATTACTGTACGGGGAACGGTGAGTTGATCATTTCCCATATTTTATCTTTTAATTGTTCAATACCTTCTTGGCTTATTGCAGAAATTAAAAGCGTTGGGATACCGTTTGGTAGATTTTCTTGTAATGTAACCCGCTCGTCGTCAGAGATTACATCCATTTTGGAGATAGCCAGCAGGCGGTTTTTGTCGAGCAACTGGGGATTGTATAGGCGCAGCTCTTGTACCAGCGTCTGGTATTCGGCCTGGATGTCCTCACTGGTAGCAGGTACGATGAAAAGGAGAATGGAGTTGCGTTCGATGTGCCGCAGAAACCGTAGACCGAGTCCTTTACCCTGTGAAGCGCCTTCGATAATGCCCGGAATGTCGGCCATTACGAAAGACTTGTAATCGCGGTAAGGTACTACGCCCAGGTTCGGTACGAGGGTAGTGAAGGGGTAATCGGCAATTTCGGGCTTTGCGGCCGAAACAACCGAGAGCAATGTGGATTTGCCCGCATTCGGGAAGCCAACGAGGCCCACGTCGGCTAGCACTTTCAGTTCAAGGATGAACCACTCTTCCTTGCCAGGCTCTCCGGGTTGAGCATATTGGGGAGTCTGGTTGGTAGCGGATTTGAAATGGTCGTTACCCATTCCGCCTCGTCCGCCGCGCAGCAGTATCATTTCCTGACCGTCTTCGGTGATTTCGAAAAGTTGCTCGCCGGTTTCGGCATTTTTGGCGATCGTGCCCAGCGGTACTTCCAGGATAATATCCTTTCCAATCGCTCCTGTGCGCCGCCCGCCTTCGCCGCCTTTTCCGTCGAACGCCTTTACGTGCTTGGTGTATTTCAAGTGCAGCAATGTCCAGAGCTGGGCATTGCCTTTCAATATCACGTGACCGCCGCGTCCGCCGTCGCCACCGTCCGGTCCGCCTTTCTCGACGTGCTTTTCACGCCTGAAATGCATGGAGCCGGCACCGCCGTTGCCGGAGCGCGCATTGATTTTTACGTAGTCTATAAAGTTAGAGGAGGCCATGTGAGTATAGTGGGAAAAATAGAAATCAGGCAGCTTCGATCGCTTTCGAGATTTCCCCGAAAATAAAATCGATTTCGCCTATTCCGTTGATAGCGACAAACTTACCTTGTTCCTGGTAGTAGTCGGCAACGGGTTTTGTTTTGCTGTTATATTCCTGAATACGTTTCGCGATCAGCTCTTCGTTCTGGTCGTCGGGACGGCCGGAGGTTTTGCCGCGGTTTAGGAGGCGGGCGAGTAACTCATCGTCGTCGACAGACAACGCTACCATCACCGAAATGCCTTCGTTGTAGCTCGCAAGCAGGTTGTCCAATGCTTCGGCTTGCTTCACTGTTCTCGGGAAACCGTCGAAGATGAAACCCGCAGCATCGCGGTGCTCTTTCAACTTGTTGTCGATCATCCCGATTACCACTTCGTCCGGCACCAGAATGCCCTGGTCCATCAAAGTTTTAGCTTTCAATCCTAGCTCTGTTCCAGCCTGAATTTCCGAGCGCAGCAGATCTCCCGTCGAAAGGTGGATCAAATTGTACTTTGCAATTATTTTTTCACTTTGGGTACCTTTCCCGGCGCCCGGAGGGCCAAACAGTATAAGATTCAGCATGGTTGCTTCAAAAATTGATGTCGCGGTAGACTGGTGAATAAGCGGCAAATTTACAACTCTTACTATATGTGTGCGAAATTGTTGCATAATTTTTACAAGAAAAATCCCCTTTACCGTTTCGGGCAAAGGGGATCCGCTATCGTAAAAGTGGCTCCATTCAGGGAATAACCACCCTTTTCACCGCTCCATCTTCATTCTGAACCACCGTTACGAACAGCGTTCCTTTTGTATTTTTCTTAAGTTCGACCTGGCCTACGTACTCGCCTTCGAACTCGTGGATCTCTTTTTTGCCCACTTCTTTGCCTTTGGTGTCGGTGACCGTCACCGTCACATTGCCTTTTTGCGGCACGCTGAAACGCAGGTTCAGGACATCGTCGGCAGGATTATTGGTATAGGCGTTCAATGACCGGATGCTTGCTCCTTTCGCATTCTCACTGTTATCCCAGGCATAATCAAAGCTTTTGCCGAAATTCCTACCAAAATCCTCCATATCCCGCATCATGATTTTGGCTTTGGGATGGAAGTTCTTATCGAAATTTTTCTGGATCGATTTCATGCTTTCGTTGAACTTCTCCGAATCCCAATCGAGGTCATG
Source organism: Dyadobacter sp. (assembly GCA_035565435.1). Taxonomy (GTDB): domain Bacteria; phylum Bacteroidota; class Bacteroidia; order Cytophagales; family Spirosomataceae; genus Dyadobacter. The sequence continues at coordinate 7,921 of DATMSL010000030.1, forward strand.
TTTGAAATCGCCGTCCCAGTGAAATACCATCGGTTCGCGCGGGTCGCGGTGGTCGATGATCATTTTTTTACGTTTTTTGGCCGCTATCACGCCATCGGCACCATCATCCACCGTAATTGAAATGGTCTGCTTACCCTTTTTGTCGACATTCAGCGAGTCGAGTACTTTGTCGATGAATTTTTGCCTTTCATCATCGCTCAGCGCACCCACCTGGTAGCTCTTCTCAATGTCGTGCGTCTTGCCGTTTTCATCCTCGGTTACCCGGATGCGGATGCTTGTCTTTTTGCCGTCGTCATCTTTTTTGGACTTTTTGTCAGATTGAGCCTGCGCAACGGATAGCAGCGCCGGTGCCGCTACGAGCAGCAGCGACCATGTCAGTTTTTGAATTGAAACAGTTTTCATAAGCAGTTTTTGTTTTGAGTCTGAATGAATTGCAAAACCATGGCTATGTTGCTTGGGGCGCTGTTAAATAATGTTAAAAACACCTTTGGCCGGGGACGAAACATTAAATTTGTTCTTGGCAAAATGTCGGGCAAAGCACAGCCCGCGTTGCACATGGGAAGCGGAAATTATGACCAAGCGGAAAATACAAATTATCGTAGGGCTGATGTGTCTCGCATTGATCGGGCTCATCGGTTTTCAATGGTACTGGATCAGGGAAGCGATCGCGATCAAAAACGACCAGTTCAATCAGAAGGTCTCCGAATCGGTACAGCAGGTGGTGCACCGGCTGGAAAAACAGGAAATGATGTATCTCCTGCAACGCCGTATCGAAGCCGAGCAGCAAAAGAGCAAGCTCGATCGCATTGCGCAGCTGCGCGACATGCCGATGAAGAGAACCACCCCGCCCAAGCCTAAAGCGCCTGTTCAGGAGGCAGTACCGCGTGTGCAGCCGCGGATGGAGATCGCCATCGGTCCGAATGGCGAGGAAATACATTACCAGATCATTACCGAAGTGGCTCCTACCGACGTACTAAGCCCGAATATCAGGGTGATGGTGGATCACCAGCAACGCATTATAGAGGAATTTTTTCAGGCACAGCAATATGGTATGGCCGGTATCGACGAGTTCATGCGCCGCCGTCTCGACGATGAGCGCCGTTTGGGAAATGCCATGCGCGGCATGGCCGATCCTGAGTTCCGACGGAAAGGCAGCGATTTTCAGAAAAAGGATTCGGCTTCGGGAAATATAGCTAACCGGAAAGTAGCATTGCCGGACAATGCAAAAGGCGGCAAGCAAAAATCGCGGGCAATCCTCAGCGCGGGAGAACCCGACCGCGCCGAGTTGCTGAAAGAGGTCATGAAGGATTTTGTTTACACCAAAAGGCCCATCGAGCAACGTGTGAACCGATTTTTGCTGGATACATTATTGAAAAAACAACTGATTCAGAATGGTGTCACGTTGCCTTACGAATTTGCCGTGAGGGGTGCCGTGCGCGGCCAGTCGCTGGATAGCCTCATTTTCTCGACCGTGAGCATGCGTAGGAGTGAATGGGAGGAGCGATCGTATAAGGCGGCGCTGTTCCCGAACGAAACGCTGACTGCGCAGAATGCATTATATGTGTACTTCCCTGATCAGCAGCGTTACATCCTCAGTAATATGGGTGTGATGTTCGGTGGCTCGGGCATTCTGATTGTTGTGATCATGGCCTGTTTCTACCTGGCAGTTACGACTATTCTGCGTCAGAAAAAGCTTTCCGATATTAAGAATGACTTTATCAACAATATGACTCACGAATTCAAAACACCTATTTCCACCATCGCTTTGGCGGCGGAAATGGCGCAGGAGAATTCAGCTTCGTTCATGGATAGTCCCAAAGGCTCACGCCTCGACCGCTACCTGAGCATTATCCGCGAGGAAAATAAACGGCTCGGGACGCATGTGGAGAAGGTTTTGCAAATGGCGTTGCTGGATAAGGGTCATGTTAAGCTCAAAATCACTGAAACCAACATTCACGACCTCGTCGGCGCTGCATTAAACGGACAGAGCGTGCAAATCGAGCAGAAGGAAGGGGAAGTTGACCTGAACTTCGATGCCGAGGATGATGTAGTGGCGGCGGATGAAGTACATATCTCCAATATTCTGAACAACCTCATCGACAATGCGATCAAATATTCGCCGGAGAAGCTGTATTTGAATATCAGTACCCAAAATGAAAACGGCGGTATCGCAATTTCTATTACCGACAGAGGCATAGGTATGAGCCGCGAGCAGCAGCAGCGCGTTTTCGATACCTTCTACCGCGTACCTACGGGCAATGTGCATGACGTGAAAGGCTTCGGACTCGGGTTGAGTTATGTTAAAAAGATGGTCGAGGCGCATGAAGGTACTGTCCGGCTGCTGAGCAAACCGGGTGAAGGGAGCACATTTACGATCTGGTTGCCGGTCCGCAAAGAGGAGCAAATAGTTTAGAAATATCGCCCGTAACCGCTAACTTGCCGTCTTTTTAAGATGACTAACCGACAGTTACGGTAAATTTCTGAACACGCAATGATTTCCAAAACTTATGCCCCTCAGGAGATAGAGGATAAATGGTACTCCTACTGGATCGAGAACAAGTTCTTTCAGTCGAAACCCAATCCTGACAAAGAACCCTACACCATCGTGATCCCGCCGCCGAACGTCACAGGCGTGCTGCACATGGGGCATATGCTCAATAATACTATCCAGGATATTCTGGTTCGTAAAGCGCGGATGGAAGGCAAAGAGGCTTGCTGGGTACCTGGTACCGACCACGCTTCCATTGCTACCGAAGCCAAAGTAGTGGCGATGCTCAGAGAGCGCGGCATTAACAAGCGCGATCTTACCCGCGACGAATTCCTCGAATATTGCTGGGAATGGACCCATAAATATGGCGGCATTATTCTGAAACAACTCCGCAAACTCGGCGCTTCCTGCGACTGGGACCGTACGCGCTTCACGATGGAGCCGGATTTGTACGATTCGGTGATCGACGTTTTCATTGACCTTTATAATAAAGGAGAAATCTACCGCGGCCATCGCATGGTGAACTGGGACCCTCAGGCGCGCACGACCGTGTCCGACGAGGAAGTGATCATGAAGGAGGTGAATCAGAAGCTGGTTTACCTGCGCTATCCGTTGGTTGGGGAGGATGGAAGATGGAGTATGGAGGAAGGGGTTACTATTGCCACTACTCGTCCTGAAACGATTATGGCCGACGTGGCCATCTGCGTGAACCCTGCTGACGAGCGTTACCAGCATTTGATCGGAAAGAAGGTACTCATTCCATTGATCAACCGGGCTATTCCGATTATCGCGGATGATTATGTGGAGATGGAATTCGGAACTGGCTGCTTGAAAGTAACGCCGGCGCATGATACGAATGACTACGAACTTGGAAAGCGCCATAACCTGCCCATTATCGACCTTTTGAATGAGGACGGTACTTTGAATGAAAGGGCGCAGATCCTGGTAGGTGAAGAGCGTTTCAGTGCCCGCAAGAAGATCATCAAAATGCTCGAAGAGTCAGGTAACCTCGTAAAAGTGGAGGAGTACCGATCGAATGTAGGACATTCGGAGCGTACCGATTCGGTTATCGAGCCAAGGCTTTCCGAACAGTGGTTTTTGAAAATGGAAAAAATCAGCAAGCCTGCATTCGAGAATGTAATGAATGATACGGTGCAGCTGATTCCCCCGAAGTTCAAGAATACCTACCGTCACTGGATGGAGAATGTGCGCGACTGGAATATCAGCCGCCAGCTTTGGTGGGGCCACCGTATCCCGGCTTACTATCTGAACGACGGCACCATGATCGTCGCCAAGTCGAAGCAGGAGGCGTTGCGCAAGGCACAGCATGAATTGCAGCTTTTTGCGTTGACCGAAGAGGATATCAAGCAGGATGAAGACGTGCTTGACACATGGTTCTCGTCATGGCTATGGCCGATCTCCGTTTTTAACGGCATTAAAGAACCGGAGAATGAGGAAGTAAATTACTACTACCCAACCAATGACCTCGTAACCGCACCGGAAATCCTTTTCTTCTGGGTGGCGCGGATGATCATTGCGGGTTATGAATACCGCGGTCAGTATCCGTTCAAGAATGTGTACCTGACGGGTATCGTTCGCGACAAGCAGGGCCGCAAAATGTCGAAATCGCTAGGTAACTCACCCGATCCGATCGACCTGATCGATAAATATGGCGCGGACAGCATCCGCACCGGAATGCTTTTCAGCTCGCAGGCGGGTAACGATTTGCCTTACGACGAGAAGTTGATCGAGCAGGGCCGGAATTTTGGTAACAAAATCTGGAATGCATTCCGGTTGGTAAAAGGCTGGACTGTGGATAGCGAGCTTCCTGTTCCAGACGGTTCAAAACTGGCGGTACAGTGGTTTGAAAGCAAATTGAACCAGACTTTGGCCGAGGTACAGGACCACTTCTCGAAATTCCGTATTTCCGATGCGCTGAACTCGGTTTACAAGCTGATCTGGGACGATTTCTGCGCGCAATACCTCGAAATGATCAAGCCCGGTTTCGAGCAGCCGATCGATTTGTCGACTTACGATTCGACGCTCGACTTCTTCGATCGCCTGATGCGTTTGCTGCATCCGTTCATGCCTTTTATTTCGGAGGAAATCTGGCAGAACATCATTGAAAGAGGAGAGAAAGAATCTATTTGCGTGGCGCATTTCCCGCAGGCCGGCGAGTTCGACCAGGTGCTGTTAAATGACTTTGATATATTGTTTGAACTCGTTTCGTCGATCCGTAACCTGCGGAATTCGAAAGGTATTAGTCCTAAGACAGCATTACCGTTGGCGATCCGCACGGATTCAAACGAGCGCTACAATGCTTTGAAGCCACTGATCGAAAAGCTGGCGAATGTGGAAGGCATCAGTTATGTGTCGGGCGAAGCGGAAGGTACTTCGTTCCGCGTGAAGTCGGATGAGTTTTTTGTAAACCTGGCCGACGAGCTGGACGTAGAAGCAGAGCGCGAGAATCTTCAGCGAGAATTGGAATACACCAAAGGCTTCCTGGATTCGGTGATGAAAAAGCTTTCGAACGAACGCTTCGTGGCCAATGCTAAAGGTGATATCGTCGAGAAGGAAAGAGCGAAGCAGGCCGACGCCGAAGCGAAGATCGCGACATTGACCGAAGCACTGGCAAGGCTCAAATAAGCGTCAGAAATACAACTCTTTTGTAAAGCACAGGGCATTAGCGCCTTGTGCTTTTTTGTTATGCAGGAATACGGTTTAATGTCTGCATGACATTTAAAAAGTGCAACGCGACGACCGCGTAAATGACTCACCCTTAGGATTAATCAATGAATTAATGGAGATAAAGTTATATTCATTTTTAAAAAAATTTATTAGTGCAAACTGTTTGGAAATAGGAAAAAACCGGGCGTAAATTTCCCGCCAATCTCATGTAATTCAATTGACTATGGCGACGAAAACAGTACAGGATCTGGTGGTGCCGGTGGGCGTGACGCTCGACCGGTTTATCATGCACAGCCAAAGCGCGTTCCCGTACGCGACGGGCGAGTTGTCGCAGTTGCTCCGTGACATTGCGCTTGCCGGGAAGATCATCAACCGGGAAATCAACCGCGCTGGACTGATCGACATTGCCGGCGGCAATGGGACGGAAAATGTGCAGGGTGAAAACCAGCAAAAACTCGATATCGTCGCTAACGTACGTTTTATTCGCGCATTGAAGAATGGGGGAGAGGTTTGCGCGATTCTTTCTGAAGAAGAGGAGGATATCATCCATACCGGCAACAATCACGGGAAGTACGTCGTAGCAATGGACCCGCTCGATGGTTCTTCCAATATCGATGTAAATGTCTCCATCGGTTCGATCTTTTCTATTTACAGGAGGGTGACACCTATCAACGGTCCGGCTTCTATAGAGGATTTCCTGCAAGGCGGCCGCAAGCAAGTAGCGGCGGGGTATATTTTGTATGGCTCGTCAACCATGTTGGTTTATTCCACCGGCGACGGGGTGAATGGTTTTACGTTCGATCAGTCATTAGGGGAATTCATTTTATCTCATAAAAATATAGGTACACCCGCTGAAGGGACGATTTACTCCGTGAACGAGGGGCATTACCACAGTTATCCGCCGTTTGTGCAGCAATATGTGGCGCAATGCAAGTCGAGGAATTTCAGTGCGCGGTACATTGGCTCGCTCGTGGGTGATTTCCACCGGAATATGCTCAAAGGAGGAATTTACCTATATCCATCCACCAAAAAAGATCCGAAAGGCAAGCTGCGGCTGCTTTACGAATGCTACCCGCTGGCGTTCATCGCCGAAAGGTCGGGCGGTAAGGCGAGCGACGGTTTTGGGAGCATTCTGGACATTGTGCCGCAGTCGTTTCACCAGCGTTCGCCGCTTTACATTGGCTCCGCGGAGTTGGTTGACGACGTTGTGAAGGGCTGATAACGGCTACCGTTTTAGTTTTCGTAACTTTGCGGAATGCAGACTACGCAAAACTCATTCGAGCAGTTCAAGCTCAACCGTCAATTGCTCAATGCGATTGAAGAAGCAGGTTACTCTGGACCTACCCCCATTCAAGAGCAGGCAATACCCGTGGCGCTGGCCGGGCAGGACATTCTGGGCATCGCCCAAACCGGCACCGGTAAGACAGCCGCTTATACATTACCCTTGCTAATGCGTATCAAATATGCCCAGGGCCAGCATCCCCGGGCATTGATTCTGGCTCCTACCCGCGAGCTCGCGATGCAAATCTCCGAGGCTATCACGCAGCTCGGCAAGTATACCGACATCCGCACCGTGGTACTCTACGGCGGCGTCGGCCCGAAAACGCAGATTGAAGCGCTGCGTAAAGGCGTCGACATTATTGTGGCGACACCGGGGCGGTTCATGGATTTGTATTTCCAGGAAGAGATCGTGGTAAAGCATCTGAATGTAATGGTGCTTGATGAGGCTGATAAAATGATGGATATGGGTTTTATGCCGCAGATCCGAAAGTTGCTGGAAGTGATCCCCCGCAAAAGGCAGAATATGCTTTTCTCGGCGACGTTTTCGGGGAAGGTCGAAAACCTTTCCTATGAGTTTCTCGAATTCCCTACCCGGATCGAAGTTACACCACAAGCTACCGCCGCCGAAATGGTAACTCAGGCACTTTACGAGGTGCCGAATTTCCGTACGAAAATCAATTTGCTATCCTATTTATTGGAAGACAAGGAGGCCTTCACGCGCGTGCTCGTGTTCACGCGCAGCCGCGAGGTGGCCGGGTTGGTGCATCAAAATTTATTGAACCGGGTAGTCCCCGAGTCGGAACTTCGCGTAATCCATGCAAATAAAGGCCAGAATACGCGGATCAATGCGATGGAGGCGTTCAGGGAAGGGAATATCAGGGTGATGGTGGCGACTGACGTGGTGGCGCGTGGTATTGATATTACAGAAGTGAGCCACGTGGTTAATTTTGATGTGCCTTTGATTTACGAAGACTATGTGCACAGGATCGGGCGGACCGGGCGGGCCAATACAGTGGGCAATGCGATCACGTTCATGACCATTGCCGATGAGTACCATATCCGCAAAATAGAAGCGATGATCCGGATGGAAATTCCGAGGGCAGAGTTCCCGGACGATGTTTACATTGCCGAGACGCCCTTCCAGGAGCGGCAGGATATGCTGCGTGAGATCGACAACCAGCGACGTAAGGAAGATCCGACATTCAAAGGAGCATTTCACGAGAAAAAACACAGTTATCCGCCCGCGAAGAAAGCTTCCGGAAACACCGGTAAGGGCCGCAGGGGAGCGACCGGAAGAAGTAAACGCAGGTAATGCAATACAATTCCAATAAAACCGTTTAACTTGGACAATAGAAACCTTTTCTTCTATTAAAGTCAATTATGAAAGAGTCTGTTGTAATTTGGCTTGCCCTTTTGATCCCTGTAATGAGCTTTGCTCAAAACACGCATCTGGCAAGCGCGGGTCCAAGCACAGATACAAACGTAGCCCCCAAAAAGCCCCTTGATTTAAAGGAAAGGCGTATTCTCCCGCTCTTCGGAGAAGTGAGCAAGACATCGGAGCAGATTGATGAAGAGATCAAATTCCTGAGTGAATGTGACAAATCATTTTCCAGCCGTACAGAGGCCAGCAGTTTTTTTGCGACCCGTGCCTGGGAGTATTTGCAGGAAGGTTCTCTGGACACGGCCTGCTACCGCTTCAATCTCGCCCAACTGCTGAATGACAAGAATGTGGAAGCGTACTGGGGACTCGGGGTTGTATCGTACCAGCGCGAAAACTGGGTGGATGCCAAAAGAATGCTGAGTAAGGGCGTAAGCCTGCAAGGAGACAATGTCGCGTTGCTGGTGGATCTGTCGACGGTTGAACTCAAACTGTACGCAATCACCAGCCGGAAAGAGGAGTTGGACGAGGCGGGCGAATTGCTGAAACATGCAGTTTCCATTGATTCTACTTATGCACTCGGACAGTATAACCTGGCACTGTTGCATTATAATCTCAATGAACTTGACAAGTCGTGGGAGCATTTGCATAAGGGCCGGACGCTGGATTTCAACCAGCTGAACCTCGACTTTGTTGAACTATTAAAAGCCAAGATGCCCGATCCGCAAGGATTTTTTAAATGAAGTGGCATGGTTCCGAAATTGAAAAAGTCTCCCAAGCGGGAGACTTTTTCAATTTGCGTGTTATTGGAAGAAGAATCCTGCTGGTGCGATGCCTACTTTGACAGAATCGACCAAACTTCCATCGGCGCGGTAACGAACCGCGTAGCCTGCCTGGGTATAGGACGGGCTCACGCCTGCGTAAAGCAGTCCTTGTGAGGGATCAACTGCAAGGCCGTAGAACGGGCGCGGAATCAATGGGGTAACCATGGCGATCTGCGTATCGGTAATGGAGAATTTGTAAGTGCCTCCTTGCTCTTTACCAGCGCTGTCGTACCACGAAAGCACGAAGAAAATGGATTTCAGATCATTGCTGAACGTAAAATTGCCGGGTGTTTTGGTGCCGTCCGTCGCAATCGTCAGCGTTGCTTCGGTAACATTAGTTTCCGTATTAATGCGCAACATTTTATCGCCGGCATTCACCCATAGTTTCCCGTTGGCGTCAACACCAACCGGATTGGCAGCACCTGATGTCGCAATAGGCGACGATGCTTCATCGGTGTTTGTATTGATGATCGCCAGCTTGTTTCCGGCAGCCCATTGCGTAGTGCCTAAGTAAAGCTTCCCGTTAGCATAGGCCAGGTTTTCGGGGCCATCGGCTATGTTGATTTTTTTGGTAATCTTTTTAGTAGTGAGATCAATAACCGCAATATAGCCGGTCGAATATTTGCTGACATCCGCTCCCCAGCACGAAACATAAGCTTTCCGGCCGACGATGACCACTTCGCGGGGATTCTCTATATCCGGTGCACCAATGGTACCTTCATCCTTGAAAGTGTACCGTTGTACGAATTGGACTTTATCCTGGCCGGCAGACATATTGTCCACAAGAATAATGCCTTGCTCTTCGGAAGCTGTATAATCCTGCACGCCGCCCTTCAATGCAGTTCCGTTCGCCACCGCGAAAATATCGGCGGTTGCCGTGTTGTTTTCCCGCGCGAAGTAAGAAATGGCACCATTATTCTGGGAGAAATTACCCTCATTCATTACAAAAACACCGCTCACATAGTCTCCCTTCGGAGCCGGGTCGCTTTGGTTACAGGACCATACCGCGAGGGTTGAAAAAGCTACTGCTAATGAACTGGCTAACTGTCTTTTCATTTTCATTGATTTATTGAGAATCGTAACTAAAGGTTAAACTTAATGCAAAACTTCTTCCCGGCATCGCATTATTTCTGACATTTAAATAAAACGTGTCCGTGACGTTGCGGACTTGCCCCTGTAAAACGAGCTTGAATTTGTAAAAGGTAAAGGTCGTCTCGGCCAGCAGGTTCACCAGACCATAACCGTCCAGAAACTGTGAATTGTCGAAGGTTGTATAGCGCTTGCCGGCCGCCTGGAACTGTCCCGTAAGCTTCGTGGACTTGAACTGCACGAATGCGTTTGCATTAGCCGTATGTTCAGGGACAAATACCAATTGTTTGCCTACAATATCCTGCGAGTAATTGTCGTAAGCTTTCTCCTGGCTGCTTTTGTTGAATGCGTAACCCGCGTCCAGTCCTGTTCGCCAGGAACCGGTTTGGCGTTGATAATGCAATTGCAATTCAATTCCCCGCGCTAGTACCTGCTGCAGATTTTCGACCCGGTAGCTTCTCGATGGGTTCCAGTAAGTCCAGTCTTTAATTCGGTTGTGGTAAAAAGTTGCGGAGGTTCTTAGCGTACCGCCGAAAGCTGCTTTAAATGTTTGTTCAAGGCCGATTTCCTTATTCCAACCCGTCTCCGGGCGGACATCCGGGTTGCCGAGGTCCTTCCAGTAGCGTTCGTTCAAAGTGGGCACCCGGTAGCTGCGGCCATAGGAGCCTTTCAATGTAAGGTTGTAAAGTGTTTTTTGGATTAAACCATATTCCAGACCAACCGAGGGTGTGAGCGGCGGATTGAAACCCGTAACGAGGCCCTGCCTAAGGTTGATGGAAGTAGTGATCCGAGCTGTCGGTCGCCAGCGGGTCAGCAGGAAAAAGTCCGTACGGTTTTCACTTACGGGCGAGAGCGCGTATCCGGGCACGCGCGAGCGGTAATGCGTCCATTCACCCCCGGTTTTGAGGTGAATAGGATTGATATTGTTGCCAAGATTTAGCAGAAAATCCTTTTCTATTCTCGAGGCGAACTTATCGGTTACCGAATGGTCGGGGTGGGAGAGGTCGCCTTTGGCATAATCTATGATATCACGTACCCAGGCGGTGCGCAGCGTGAGCGTCCTGACCTGATAGCGGAACATCGTGCGATAGGCGGTAGTGCGGGTCATTTCACGGCCTTGTACATCATCGGGCGTGAGTGTCAGTTTATTGTCGGTGAGCCAGATGTGCGCGGAAATTTCCTGGTCGTTTTGTGCGTGGAGGAACAGGTCCTGCACAATGCCTTTTTGAAAAGTTTCGGTAGGCAAGAGTGCGTAAGTGTTTCGGGTTGGTTTCGGGTAATCGTTGTTCATCCTGCCATAGTAAAGTCCTGTTTTACCCGAGAAAGCCCATTGGTTGTTCAGTGGCACTGTATAGTGGATATTCGTTCGGCTCTGATAGTTATTGAAGCTATCGTATTGTCCGCCATCAGACACATGAAACGGCGTTGCCGATGCGCGGCTGTCAAGCAAAATACTCCCGCCCACGGCATCGGAGCCTACAACGCTGGCCGCAGAGCCGTATTGAACAGAAAGCTGGTCGAAACCTGCCACGGGAATAGTGGAAAAGTCCGTTTGCCCGAGGGTAGGCGCATTGATATTGAGCCCGTTCCACAAAACGGCGGTATGGTTGGCGGAGGTGCCCCGGAATGATGCCGTATTAAGCTGGCCAGGCCCGTAATTTTTAAATGCAATAGGAGTATATGCCGATAATACGTCACCGATACTCTGATAGCGTACCTGTGCGAGCGAAGCGGAGTCGATGTGCTGGATTTTCAGGCCGCTCATGAATTTTTGAGGGACAAATCCCTTTACGATTACAGGGTCGAGGGCGATGGAGTCTTTTTGTGCACAGACTGGCAATGCCAGTGCAAAACTTGCCCATAACATCCAGTATCCCACAAATCTCCGGTCGGTAAACACTCTAAATCGCAATGATTGGCGGCGATCTTCTGTCTTTCCTCCGAAAACGATCCGATCAAATGCTCTGGCAGGTCTCCTGGCTCGTCTTTCGCACCCCGGAGCCTTCCCGTCGCAGGACAGTGGCATGAAGAATCGGGCACGTGTTGGCAGACTTACAGTTGCGGGGACAGCTTCCGGTACTAACGGAATTCCCTATTAAGCCTAATCGCTGACTAGAAGCAGCTTATGGCACCAAGCGGATGCAAAGGTAGGTATTTCCCCCGACTTTCCGTTGTGTGTAATAACCGCTATCTTTGCGGCAAATTCTGATTGCTTTTGGCCGCTTCTACTGAAAACTTTCCGACCGCATCCTCCCTGAAAGGCATTTACCTCATGCTGGGCGCCGCATTTTTTTTCTCGCTCACCTCCGCGATCTCCAAATGGCTGGGGAGGGAGTTTCATATTGTACAGCTGGTTTTTTTCAGGAACATTGTTGGGGTGGTTTTTATTATCAGCAGCATCTGGCAACGGCCGCTGAGGCAGGAGGGTGGAAAGCTGGGACTGCTTATTTTCAGAGGTGTAGTAGGTACATTGTCGCTCTACATGCTTTTTTATGCAATCCAGACGCTTGGACTCGGCCGGGCCTCTACTTACCAATATACTTACCCGATTTTTCTGGCGCTTTTCTCCTGGCTACTCATTGGCGAAACACTGAATGGAAAGGAATGGATGGCCATCTTCGTCGGTTTTACCGGTATTCTGTTCGTGTTCCGGCCCGATCTTTCGTCGTCGCTGCGGGATAATGCATTAGGTTTGGGCAATGCACTGCTGACGGCCATTTCTTACTTGTCGATCCGCCAGCTTGGCGTCGTGTACGACACACGCGCGATCATCCTTTCATTTATGCTTAGCGGGATTGTGATGCCTATTTTATCGATGCTGGTCGGTACGTATTATCCTATGGAGCATTTGGATTTTCTGATAGGCACATTCAAATGGCCGGAGAACGCCTGGCAATGGCTGGGTTTTCTCGCATTAGGGCTCACCGCGCTTTTGGGACAAAAAATGCTTACGCAATCATTTACCTACGATAAGGCAGGGCGTGTTGCTGCGGTAGGTTATTCCAATATTCTTTTTTCGGTGCTGATCGGCTTTCTGATGGGAGAAGCGATTCCGACGCTTTCGATGCTGACGGGCATGCTGCTAATCATTACGGGAGGCATTCTGGTGTCCCTGGCGAAAATTAAGAAAGCTTAAAGCCGCTCATTGAATGCAAGCCGGTTCATAAACGGATCGACTACCGTTACTGAAATGGCATTCCATGGCTCCTGTTCGAGTCCGGGACGATTGAATTTGTATTGTTTTTTATTGAGCTCCCTGTGGAAATCACGCACACCGGTGCATTCGATAAAGACTTTGGCGCCGGGTGTGCAATCGCCGTGGTGTTCGGAGAGATGAAGCGTGACGCCACCGCGCGAAACTTGCATGTACAGCGGTGCATCGTCGGAAAACCGGTGTTCCCAGTCGACTTGAAAGCCGAGCCAGCCGATGTAAAATTCCCGCGCTTTTGTTTCGTCAAAAATGCGTAAAATTGGGATGACTTTGCTGGCTTCCATGTTATTATGCTTTAAGACAGGCACCTGACCGCAGTCCGTGCGATGATTTGTGAAAGAGATTTGTTTAAGAGAAGAAATCTAAAAAATTACCATGAAACGACTCCTGTCAACACTGATAATATTTCCCGCAATACTGGTATTCCTCGCCGGTTTCAAGGCTGATACCGGTAAAGGGCGTGCAGCTGCCGAAGGCATTCAGTGGCTGACCATTGAAGAAGCATATGCCAAAATGCAGAACGAGCCTCGCAAAATTTTGATCGACGTCTACACCGACTGGTGCGGGTGGTGTAAAGTGATGGATCGTGAGACGTTCAAGGACAAAGCTGTAACCGAATATATCAACAAGAAATATTACGCCGTAAAGCTCGATGCAGAGCAAAAGGGGACGATCAAATTGGGTGACAAGCAGTTCAAATACCTTGAACAGGGCGGTCGCGGCATTCATGAAATTGCATTGGCATTAACGAATAATCAGCCGAGCTATCCCACAACGGTCTTCCTGGACGATAAATTCAACATGATCCAGCCATTAGCCGGTTACCTGAAAGCCAAAGAGTTCCACCAGATCATCACCTTTTTCGGAGAAGATTACTACAAAAAGCAGGACTTCGAAAGCTATAAAGCGAAGACTTACGGCACGTTGTATCCTGCGAAATAGGCATAAGTTAACTCACTCAGTTCCCTTATAGAAGAGATGAAAAAGCCTAAAGTAATTCTGGATGTTGTAAGGGAAGAGGAAGGTTTTAGTGCCATTGCTGATATTGCCGAAAAATTCATTGGCACACAGGGCGATAATATGGAAGAATTAAAGCAAAACATCCTCGAAGTGGTCAATCTGACCTTTTCCGAGGATGGCTTCACTTATGGTATGGATGAGATCGAACTAAGGTTGCCTATCGAAAGACCTGAAAGTTCGCTTCATTAGTTAAAGGGCAACATTTCTTAAACCGCTTCCCCTTCCTGCATTCTCTCTGCATTCTCGGCAATGCGCAGTCTTTCGATCAGCTCGGCGATATCCCCTTCCATTACAGCCGGAAGGTTATAAACTGTATAGCCAATGCGGTGATCGGTAATTCGGCTTTGCGGATAGTTGTAGGTACGGATCTTATCGGAGCGATCGCCGCTGCCCACCATTGATTTCCGTTGGGAGCTGATGGCATCATTGTGCTTCTTCAGCTCGATCTCGTACAGGCGCGAGCGGAGTACGCTCAACGCGCGGTCTTTGTTTTTAAGCTGTGAACGTTCGTCCTGACAGCTTACTACGAGGCCAGACGGAATGTGGGTCAAACGCACCGCGGAATAAGTCGTGTTTACCGATTGTCCACCCGCACCCGACGATTGGAAAGTATCGACGCGAATGTCATTCATATTGATCTGTACATCGACTTCTTCCGCTTCCGGCAGAACGGCTACCGAGGCAGCCGACGTGTGAATGCGGCCCTGAGATTCCGTCGCCGGTACGCGCTGCACGCGGTGCACACCCGATTCGAACTTCATTTTGCCATACACATCCTCTCCCTCGACTTTGCAAATAATCTCTTTATAACCGCCGTTGGTACCTTCTGTATAATCCATTACGGATGACCGCCAGCCCATTTTTTCGAAAAAGCGCTGATACATTCTGAAAAGGTCGCCGGCAAAAATAGCAGCTTCGTCGCCACCTGTACCTCCGCGGATTTCCAGGATGATGTTCCGGCTGTCGTTAGGATCTTTCGGAATAAGCAATTCCTTAATGGTCTGTTCGAGCTCTTCCAGTTTGGGAGCCAGTTCATCGAGCTCCTCCTTCGCCATTTCGCGCAGATCTTCGTCTTTTTCAGTCGCTATAAGTTCTTTGGTACCGGCAATATCCTTCTGCAACTTCTGATAAAGTGCATATTGCTCCACGATCTTGCCGAGGTCCTTGTACTCCTTGCTGATCTTGGAATAACGTGCGGAATCGGAGACTACTTCCGGTTGTATGATTTGTTGAGAAACCTCTTCAAACCGTTCTTTTATAGCTTCTAATTTATCGATCATCTTTATTGAATATCTTTGGCATCTCGCATTCGGGGCACAAAGATACGCATTTTAGCTAAATGAATGGTTTCAAGGGACTGGCTGCGTGCTGTGAGAGAAACCGTTTGATGGATTAAACAAATATTTGGAACAATGAAAAGGATCATATGCATCGCCATGTTGGCAGTCGCTTTAACAAGCTGCGATTTTAAAAGCGGCCGCATCGAAAACACAAAAGAGCTAAACAGGGAAATCAAAGCCTCGCAGATCAAACGGGTTACGAATGTGCAGCTGGTATCATCAGCTGACGAATGGGGCAAGAAAATCTCGCAGATTGCAGAGAAGTCACTAAAAGGTGAACTGGAAAAGAACCCGGATGCCGGATTGGCACATTGCCGTGACCTGAACGGTATTCCAGTTATTGCTGCATTGGAAAAGGAATATGGGGTTAAAGTCGAATTGTTCGGTATCAATGACGTAAAACGCGCCGATTTGCACGCCAAAGAACGGGAAATACTGGATGCCTACGCTTACAGTGCGAAAAGCAGTACGCAAGCGGGCGATAATTTACAACAGCTCAACGACAGTCTCCTCGTATATAACGCGCCTATTGCGGCGGGAAGCATTATTTGTAAAAAATGCATGGCTAGCCAGGACACCACTTTTGCCGTCTGGCGGCTGCTCTTTAATAAAAAGGAGATCATCAGGAAGCTGGATGCGAAGCAGTTGAAGGATTGATTTACGTGTGATTTTTTGCTTACTTTAAGAAAACAAAGGATCATGATTACTCAGCAAAAAAAGAGCCTCTCTTACCCGGAAAATTTCTCAAATCCCCTCGTTTTGGAGGAATGGGATGGTAAAATCTATTACCGGAAAGGATACCGCGAGGTTTTGAGCGGAGCCAAAACTGTTGAGCAAATCATGGGAAGCAGTAGCTTACAAGCTGAAATTATTTCCTACATCTTACAAGTTATCCTGCGGTCTGCCGATCTCCGGAAGTATCGAGTGCATACGAGTGAGCCGGGGATTCATATATCGAAGCAAGTCAATATGGCGGGGGATATCCTGGTTTACGATAAATCTGTCCTGACCCCGGAGAAAATATCGCGAAAATATGCGGACGTACCTCCGAAAGTAGTCATTGAAGTAGACATTAGTATTGAGGCGGAGGGGATCACTGAAATGGGATATGTTTTTCAGAAATCGGAACGACTTATAGAGTTTGGCTGTGAAAGGGTGATCTGGGTGTTGACTGAAATCCAGAAGGTTGTCGTCTTTACGCCGGGCGCTGAGGCGGAAATTCTTAGCTGGCACAGCGATGTCACTGTGCTGCATAATTTGAGTTTCAATATAGGAACTTACCTGGACGCGGAAGGCATCAGCCTTTGATCTGGAAAGTCTGTATCGCATAAAAATGAAGGGATACTGTTAACTGTGACAGTATCCCTTCATTTTTTATTTCCCGACAACCTGGTAAATATCATACCAATCTTCTCGACTCAGCTTGATATCCGAAGCGCTCGCTCCATTGCGGATGCGGGCCTCAGAAAGCGACCCGATAATGGGTAATGTCCCCAATTTCATGAGCCAGGCTACCGCCGTTTGTTCGATATTGGCATCGTATTTCTTGCCGACCTCATCCAGTTTGGCTCTCAGGCGCACTGCTTTTTCGTCGGTACCATTCAGGATTTTTCCTCCCGCGAGGGGTGCCCAGGCGAGCGGTTTGCTGAAACTCTGTTTGATAAAATCGATACGGCCATCTTCGATTGCGGTTGTATTCATGAGATTCAATTCAATATGGTTCGTAACAATCGGAATCCTGAGGTATGACGCGAGTAGCTGATGCTGGAAAACCGTAAAGTTGGCTACGCCAATATGTTTTGCCTTCCCCGAGGTTACGATTTCGGCTAATGCCATGGCGGTCTCCTCCGGATCGGCCAGCAGGTCGCTTTGATGCAGTAGGAAAATATCCAGGTAATCCGTTTTGAGCCTTTTGAGTGAACCGTTAATGCTGTTGACAATGTGCTCGCGCGAATTATCGTAGTAGGTCAGGTACTTATCATCCGACTTCCTGATGCCGCACTTGCTGAACAGCACAATGTCCTCACGTTTGAAGGATTTGTGGGCGATAATCTTGCCAAAATGTTCTTCAATCGTATGGTCGCCATAAACATCAGCATGGTCGAATGTATTGATGCCCAGATCGAGGCAGAGGTTGACCGTTTTTTCAATTTGCGTGGTGGTAGCGGCACCTTCGTCGGTCCATCTCCAAAAACCATAAATGGCTTCCGAAACCTTTGGGCCGGAATCGCTGAGGCTTACTTTTTTCATCGGTGGTAGTTTGAATTCCTGCAAAAATATCTATTTCTCCAATCGTTTATCCCTCACGATCAGATAAAAATCATTGTCCAATTCAAGGTAGCCATAGTCGTACACGAACGATAAATGCTTCCTTTGAGGGTTGGACGGATGTTTGTAATTAGGTTAAAGTCAAAGCCTTTGGCCAGTAAAATGTGCTTGGTGGTTTTGGATTTATCATCGGGGCAAAGCTCTTCCAGAATCCGCCGATTCTTCCGGAGCTGGTTATTAATGTTTCTGACAATGTTGTAAGAATCCGAATTGAGACGGTTATTGAAGCTGTTCCGGCACATATCGGAGCAGAACTTTTTGTCGACCCTACCCGTGAGGGGTCTACCGCATTCCTGGCAATTAACCATATCCTTTTTGTTTTGCCGGACCGCTTGTAATCCGGGCAGTGTGCATATATTTTCCTGAACTGCAATATAGTAAAATTCAGTTGCGCCGAGGGCGAGTACGTATTTCCCGTTTGCAAACGGCTGCAAATGCTTTCATTTGACTATAAGCGGTTAAAAACCGACTTCTGTTTTTCTCCCACCACATCTTTGCATTGCCGGGTCGCATTATCCAATCCGGCAATCAGTATTCATCATCTAAACATTAGTAACAATGAACTCGGTAAAATTAATCGGAAATGTAGGTCGCGAAATCAATGTGAAGGAGTTTGAAGGCGGTAAAATGCTAAGCTTTTCACTGGCAACGGACGAAGGCTATGTTAATAAGAACAAGGAAGAGGTCAAGAATACGGTCTGGCATACCGTGGTTGTGTGGAGGGAACTGGCGCAGCGCTGCGAGACTTTCCTGACGACGGGTAAAATGGTTTCGATCGAAGGTCGGCTAACCTACCGGCAGTATGTCGACAAAGACAATCGTACGGTAAGGCGTACGGAAGTGACCGCGCATAAGGTGGAGGAAGTTCAGAAGAAACAGGAGGCGGCGGTGTGAGCAATTCAAATGATGCGAGCATGCTAATAACAGGCCTCATGCCTGGTTTCAAGATGAGGCCTGTTTTATGCTTATGAAAGGCTCTTTTCGAGTGTAGCTTTCCAGTTGCTGTACGCGTCGCGCGTGGCTTGCACGTGATTTGCATCGGGCTCGATCGTGCGGAGCGCTGTAAGTCCGACAAATGCGTCTTCACGATTCTTGTAGTAACCTAGTCCGAAGCCAGCGGCGCGGGCGGCTCCCTGGGCCCCATCCGTGTTGTAAAGCTCGACGGTAGCGCCAGAAACGTTAGCAAAGGTTTCTCTGAAAACGGGGCTTAGGAACATATTGGCTTCCCCGGCACGGATATTCTTAAGAGAAACGCCTACTGTTTCCATGATTTCCATGCCGTAATAGAGGGCAAAGACAATGCCTTCCTGTGACGCACGCGTGAAGTGGCTCAGGCCGTGACGGCTGAATTGAAGCCCTTTAAACGTACTTCCGGGATCCTGGTTTTCGAGCATACGCTCGGCTCCGTTACCGAATGGAAGGCAGAAGAGGCCATCGGAACCCACAGGTGCCTGTGCCGCCAGATTGTTCATTTCAGGGTAAGAGATATTTCCCTGGAACAGCGCATTGCGAAGCCAACCATTCAGGCTTCCGGTCCCGTTTACGCACAGCAAAACGCCATAACGGGATGCCGAAGAAATCGGGTTCACATGCAGGAAGGTATTAACCCGTGATTTCGGATCGAATTTGATTTGATCGCTGACGCCGTAGACAACCCCCGAAGTGCCGGCCGTTGCCGCAACTTCACCCGGTTCGAGCACATTGAGCGAAAAGGCGTTGTTAGGCTGGTCGCCAGCACGGTAAGTGACGGGAATACCGGCGCGTAAGCCAAGTTCAGCGGCGGCGGCGGCGGTTACCTTACCTTGCTCTGCAAATGTCGGGAGTATCTCGGGAAGGATATTTTGGTTGAACCCGAAATGATCGAACAGGAAATCGGCCGGGCGCTGGTTCACGAAGTCCCAGAATATCCCTTCGGAAAGCCCCGATGGGGTGGTTACCACTTCTCCGGTCATGCGGGCGGCCAGGTAATCACCGGGAAGCATGAATTTATGGACTTTCGCATAAACGTCGGGCTCGTTCTGTTTCACCCAACCCAGTTTGGATGCTGTAAAATTACCCGGAGAGTTGAGCAAATGAGGCAGTACGTATTCCTCACCCAATGCTTCCATCGCCTCGTTACCCACTTCGACGGCGCGACTGTCGCACCAGATAATGGATGGACGGAGAACGTTCAGGTTTTCATCCACAACTACGAGGCCGTGCATTTGATAGGATATACCGATTGCGCCGACTTCGTCAGGGGATACGCTTGCTTTTTTAATAACAGCCTGAGAGGCAAGACATGCATTTTCCCACCACATCTGAGGTTGCTGTTCAGCGAAGCCCGGCTTGGGGGCTGCAATGGTCATTTCCCTCTCAGGATAGAATGCGGAGGCGGCAACTGCCCCGGTATCTGCGTGAATCAAACAAGCTTTGACGGACGAACTGCCTAAATCGAATCCAAGGAAATACATTGCGAAATATGATTATTTTGATTTGAAAAGCTTCGATGTTTAAATATAAGCGCTAAAAAGTACAAAAATGTTCAAATAACTTTAAGAAAAGAAACATAATAAGTGTAATTTTTACACTTAAATATAATTGTGCTGCACGGATG
>DATMSL010000031.1:0-2331 GCA_035565435.1 Dyadobacter sp.
GATGAGAAAATTGAGGATCAGACTCAGCCCTCCAAAGAGGAATATCATTGCGAGATAAGCTACGCCTTTGCTGAAATCGTATGTTTTGTCCAGCCAGTTACCCAGCAAGATACCGAGTGCAATACCCACGAAGAGCATCCCGAATTTCAGTGTAGGATAATAGGCCTGGTTCTTATCCGTAAAAATGGAAGCATCGGCACCCTTCTCGATCAGCGCTATACGTTCACGATGTCGTGTCATCAGGAACACATAAACAATCCCGAAAACGCCCAGAAAAGCTGCAACAGAAACAAGTACGGCATTCATGACTAAAAGATGGTTAAATTTCGAATGTTACCCATTGGACGGCACCCTGGTATCCCCGGTTACAGTTTTTTCCAAAAAAATTTTTACCAAAATAAACTGCTGAAAATTGTAACCGGCATGCTTTCAACACAGTCATATGGGCACGCGAGCCATGAAATGCATGAAAAACCAAGACGACCGGATCCATATTGAAAACGTAAAGCAGGGTAATCTGGCCTCCTATACTTATCTGGTCGAGAAGTATAAGAACATGGCATTTACCATTGCGAAGAAAATCCTGCCCAACGTCCAGGACGCCGAGGACGCGGCACAGGAGAGCTTTGTGAAGGCTTACATGCAAATCGGGAGCTTTGAGGGAAAGGCCAAATTCTCAACCTGGCTATACACAATCGTTTACCGTACGGCAATATCGAAATTGCAGCAGCCGCGGCTCGCGCTGCAAGGCATCGACGACGATTTGGAAGAAAATTACCATTACGCATACACCCCGCCTCCTTTCGAAGCATTGCAGGCACGCGAGCGCGAGCAATTTGTGAAAGATGCGATCAACCGGCTGCCGAAACTTGAAGCACTGGTGATCACATTATATTATTTGAACGACAGCACAGTTGAAGAGATCTCGCAGATAACCGAATTAACGGGCAGCAACGTAAAAATCAAGCTGTTCAGAGCCCGGAAAGTTCTGGGCAAAGAATTACAGTTTTTGTTATAATGCAGGAATTATGGAGCAGCAAGACGATAAACAGGAAGCGCATTTCAAAAAACTGATCGGCGAAATCGGCACCGACACGCCCTCGGACGCATTTACGCGGGCGGTCATGCAGCGTGTGCATGAGGAAGCGGCATTTCGTACCCTGATTCAAACGAATATTGCGGAAGTCCCGTCCGCGTCGTTCAGTTCTGCCATTATCGCGCAAATTCAGGCCACCCGGCCAACCGCCACGCCAAAGCCGGTCATTTCCAGGCAGGTATGGTATTGGATCGCCGCCGCCTGGGCGGCATTAATCACTGCCGCTTTTTTCGTCTCCGGCAACGAACAGCCGGGATTCTGGGTCAAATTGAATGGCATGATGGTATCGAATCAGGTCTTCGTCCAGAAGTTTTCCGCCATTCCACAGCCCGTCATACTTACGATTATCGGGTTGTCGTGCCTTATGCTGCTCGATTACTTTCTCCGGAACAACTGGACGGCGCTAAATAAAACGGCCAGATCCTAAGACCTGGCCGTTCGTTCATGGCTATCTTTTCAATCGGTTATCCTCTGCGGTTGTAACGGTTATCAAAACGGCGCTGATAAGCGAACAAGCGTTGGCGTTGTGCAGGCGTCAGCACGTCCAGGATTTCCTTTTGTTTCTCTTGTTCCAATCTCTTCATGCCCTGGTAGGTATGATATCGCTGGCTTCTACCGGTCAGGCGATCATATTTATTTTCGATCTTTTTGATCTGGTTCTCCTGCTTGCGGCTCAGCTTAACGATCTCATCCAGCTTGTTGATTTTAAACTCCTCAGCGGCATTGTCGGCGCGGGCGTCGATCACAACCGGGTTGGGTCTGTTATATCGCTGAGCAAACGTATTTCCAGCGGTGAAAGTAGCTATTGCGGCGATGGCGAAAATGATCCTTTTCATGGTTTCCAGTATTTAAATTGTTTGTTTATGTCTTTTAGAGGCACATTTCTCTCCCAAGTTTAACGCACTGGAAACACAATCTGCGAAATGTCACTGCTAGTAGATGACGACTGGTTTTTGATCGACGAATTGACTACCGTCTGTTGGATAGAATTGCTAAAATTTTCTTTTGTTTTTAAATTTGAATAAGGTATAAACTGGAAAATTATGCAGACGACGGTCAAGGGAATTTATGAAAACGGAAAGGTGACGCTGACAGGAACGCCACCCGTCCAATCACGCACTGAGGTAGTCGTTACCTTTCCCGACAAGGGCACTAAACCCATCAAAAAGCGCAAAGCTGGAATATCGAAGGGAAAAATCTGGATGGCCGACGACTTCGATGAACCGCTCGATGAT